>CBJMBI010000382.1:0-4345 GCA_966427955.1 uncultured Ktedonobacterales bacterium | reverse complement strand
GAGAGATCGAAAGCGTACAAAGCCAGCGGCCTAGCCCCCTGTGCAGGGATGTATGTGCAGGGGGCTAGTGAAGGACCGGGCTGGAGTCTGGTCCTATTTTTATTTATGCGGCTCCGCCTTCCCACAGAGACACAGGTAATACCTTCACTTCTTCCAGAGTTGCCAGTTTCTCTAAATCGGTTTCATTCCAGTACACCATCGGATAATTGTACTTCCCTCTATCGTACGAGTCCTTGTGGTGCTCATGTTCCATCAGATAGCGCAGAGGTCGCCCGTACAATCCAGTGGGACACGCGGCAGGGCACCCATGTTCTAAATCGCTCTTTGATGGCTCAGAGCAGTTATGCAGAAAGAGGGCAAAGACTTCTGTTTTCGTTTGCTCCTGCACTTTGATGTAGTCGAGATAGTGTTTGATGTCGATGCCAGTTTGCCAGTTGTGTGAGACGCGATGCCAGGTAAAGCGTGTCTTATGTTTGGCTTCAAACCACTTGTAGAGATACTTTCTCTTCTGGTACTTCATAGCGAAGATGTCAGGGGCTATGAGTTTCCCGTCCAGCGTAAATAATCGCGGGCCTTTCCCTGATGGGATCTCTATCTCATAGGCCGGGAGAATCGTCCAGCCTTCCCGATGCATGAGCCAGCGAGCACACAACCCTTCACCGACGCGACCACGTGCATAACAGTCATTGAAGTTGTAGCGAATATCTGTCATGCAACCCTCCGCATAATTGGTCCGAGATCTTTGAATACCTCGATAAAATCATTGAATCGTGTGCCCAGATAGACAATGACGCAGGGGAAGGGTGCATGATAGGGAGAGTTGGCGAACTGGATTCTTCCTTTCACATTGCACATTAGGTATTCATAGAGAGGACTAAACCAAACAGTATCAATGCGAGCTGGCAGGAGTGCCAGGGCTTCTTCAACATTGCCACGTTTGTACTCCGCTACTAGTTTATCTGTCCACACACTGATTTCAGAGCCGTATGGAGGGTTGAGGTAAGTTTTGCCTGTCCAGATTTGAGAGAGTCCATCATCTTCTTTGGTGTAGAGAGTGGAGGCCGGGACCGCAGGTGTTTCATGGCTATTAGAGCAGGGGTCGGTGTCGACCTCACCAAACATCTTACATACACGGTCAATGATGTCCTGAGGTGTGTACCATTCTGGGCTATCACTGCTGCCCATGACGCGCATGACATGAGCATCGCGCTTTTCTTTGGCTTCTTCTACGTAAGAGGGTGTCTGTGTAATATGTGGATTGATCGATCCTATTGATGGAGGTTGATAAGGGGATAGTTCCTCTTCTTCATCTTCACTGTTGTCCTCTTCAATAATGGGATCAATAATACCTGCATCGATAGCATCGAATATTCGGTCACTTGGGATTTTATAATAGCCCTCTTCTTGTAGTTGCAACACTCGCTTTGTTTTTTCTACCGGCGAGAGGTTAGTAGGCTCGTCTACTTCTAAATTCTGATTATCTGTTTCCCATTGCATAAAACCTTTGTATGGGGCATGAGCGATTTCTGGTTGTTCTTCTTTTTCAGTTTCTACACCTGTGGCGGGATGTAGTAGAGACTCTTTCTTTTCTCGTAGTTTGTTTCTAGATAATCCCTGTCTCTCTGCTTGTTCTAGGAGGAATGTTTGTTCTTCTGGAGTATATGGTGCAACCTCGACATGATGCCCATATGATAAATTGTCACGCCGGCGTGACAATTCAACGCGAGCCGATACATATTTGTCATTTCGTAATGTGCCATAATCAAATCCTGTTTTTTTTATGGCCTCTTCGTATTCTTCCCCCCACTTTTTTTCTCCAATATTCAACCAATCACCTATGCAAAAATGTAATCCTCTCTCAGCACTAAAGAGAAGGTTCCCACAGGAAATCCATTCTTCAATCGTTGGGTCACCAGCAAGTTCAATGCCAATCGAGCGTATGATAAAAGATGAGTGCCTTGTTGCAGCATTGTCGGAAAGCTCTAATAGTTCGTTGCTCACTACCTTCTCTCGCTTCCTGGTGTATAAACATATCCTTCTCTGACTTCAATATCCATATTGAAAGTTGGCTCAAAGAAGAAGGGGGTCGGGTTATCTTTGCGGTTATAGCGGGTGGTGCAGCCATAGATGGGCCTCTCAGGATGATCAACACGAAGCGTTCTATATTGCCCATCCGGTACTTCGTAGTAGCAGATGACCTTATCACCGTAACGCTGGACTACTACACCATCTTTCTTTGCAACTGGGTAAGGTGTTTCGAATTCCATCTGGCAGTAGATTTTTTGTTCGTCTTTTGATTTCTGATAGATGAGGCGTGCCTTGAGATGGGGAATGCTACGCTCGTTCTCGAACTCTTGTTTTTGCCATACAGCAATCGTCATAACTCTTCCTTCATTATCTAAAAACAACAAAAAAGAGCCTGAGAACTAACCCTTACGGGCTGGCTCTCAGGCTCTAGATGACTCATGGTGAGTCGAATGGTCTAAATCGGATCTACATTCTACCTCTTCTTTTTGTTGCTGGCAATACTGGCAACACATCGACGTTCCACACGAGAACGCTCGCTGCTAATTAGAATTTCTGTTCGTTGACTCTGCTACATAAGCGCATTACACTTTTAATAGTTACCATCCTGTAGTGCCTGATTGGTATCTGTTCCCTCTCTTCCCTGAAAGGATACTATTTCATGTGGCCTTTTGCCTCCAAAGAGGATGTACGCAAAGAGATCCAAGCATCACAGCAATCACTTGTCAATGAACTACGCCAGATTATGCAGCCACCAACACCCGCACCATCATTTTCCCAAGACTTCCTGGTTCACCAAAAACTTGATCGGCTTCAAACGCAGATTGAAGGACTAGCCAAGATCGTTAATCAGACGATGCCTACTACTCCAGATGACAACCTGAAGCCGATCCATGAACGTATTGCGGTCTATTTGCAATCAGCTTCGGGAGCCCTAGACCAATTGAAGCAGGAGCATTCCACCTGGCTACAGGAGCAGCAACAACGATTGCAGGCCATGCAACCAACGTTGGAGGCGTTGCAGAAGCAGCATGCCGAGTCTGTGCATCATATATTTCCCTCGAAAGAGCAGCCAGTGCAAGACACAGGACCGATAACACAGGTGTAAAGTGGAAGGCCCGGTACAACCTGCACCGGGCCTTTTTGTTCATCCTCGCCAGCTGATGTAAACACGTCTGGGTGATGAAAATGCAGCCACGTGAGCAGTGCCTCTTGTTGCGCTGGCTCCAAGAAGCGATCCGTCTCCGCTGGCCTGTTTGGTTTTGGGTAGGAATGGAACGTGAGTTTGTGAGCGGGCGTATCCAGATAGCCGATGATCCTGCGTCGATGGCTTTTGAGATTGTGAGTTGCCAGGAGGTCTCTGATGTGGAGCGTTCCTTCAGGCAACTCTTGCCGAATCGCGCCAGGATGCGCAACAGGCGGCTTTGCTGGTTCGCTGCGTGTCGTTGGTGGTGTGAGTGGCGCACGTGGTGCGGGCGGCGATTCTGCATGCGCCTCTAACTCAGCAAGTCGTTGCTCTAAATTGTCGATTCGCTGGACAAGATTGTCTATGTAGACACCTCGTCCACTAGCGATAGACTCAACAGCATCACGTTTGATAAAGAACTGTAGCCCGATCTTCTGAGCAGGCAACTTTCCTGAGTCAACCCATCGGTAAATTGTTTTGCTGCTAACGTGCAAGTAGGCACACGCCTCTTTTACGGACATTGTGTCTGATAAGTCCATGAGTTAGACTTCTTTCCCGTTTTGGGATAGTATAACTCGTGAGTGGATAAAAAGAAGAGATGAGGGTACTTTATTCTGCCTCTGTGACGTGTTAAAGTACCTCAAAGATAGGGTAAACACGTTCATCTGTTCTGTGTTTTTTCCCATTCATACCGCAGATATATTCTGGGCATTGATGATGAAACACATTGTTACGCATAGCAGCTAAAGCTTTCGGTATTGTTATGTCGTGTAGGTTCCCAAATGCTTTACTGCAAGTGGAACAGCATACTTCGATAAGACCTCCTCTATACTCAAGGAAGGCAAGATTAAAAAATCTGTCATTGAATTTAGTAACTCGAGGGCAAGCCAGACTATATGCACAGTCTAAGAACATTTGTCTTTTCTCTTCGTTGCTCGTTGGTAAATCTGTGGCATTTGGAGTCGCAATAATAAAGAATCCCTCTTCTCCAAAACAATCAAATTTGCTTAAAATTGCAATTATTTCCTCTGGTATATCTGGTGTATCCACCTCTAAAACTTCTTCTTCATTTGTATTTTCGGCTATGCGGAACTTATTGTGTTTTGAGGGGTGAACCAAGCCGTGTACAGGAGG
>CBJMBI010000381.1:0-4350 GCA_966427955.1 uncultured Ktedonobacterales bacterium | reverse complement strand
TTGGAGTTATTGGAAGAGGCACTTAACATATTGAGAGTGTTGGAGTTGTCGTCGGTAAAAAATACACGCAAGTTGCCTTGCTGGTCCTTGATCCCTACCACACCAAATAGAGCAGAGCCATTGCCTTGATTATCTACCATTGCAGGATCAATCTGCTTGACCCCTACCGATTGCCCGGATGTTGGATTCAACTCCACTAGATTGTTATCCATCAGATTAACCACTAGAAGATCGCCATTGAACGGATTGATAGCTAAACCGCCTGGCATATTTAATGGCTTTCCTTGGAAAATAGTCATCCCATTGCTCATACCTTGAGGGCTAATACTGCTGTGAACAAAGGCGGCGATGCGGTTGTTCGCAGGATCAATTGCTAGTAGAACATCTTGTAAGACATTCTTGCCAATCTTCAATATAGGTAGCCAATTTAGATCGATTTTGGTCTGCGTTCCATTCTGGGTAAATTGGCCGATCTGGGTCACGTGAAACTTCGGTACATCGCTGCCGCTGGGCATGACATCGACACGCAGGATTTTGGCATCAAACTTATTGGCGGTAAAAAAGGATACCATCTTATCCTGGTTCTCAAGTTCTGCTCTCTTAACCGTAATTCCCCAGGGACCATTGAAGAGCGGATCTTTTATTGTCGTGAAGAGGGTACCATCAGGACGAAACACTAGCACATTATTTCCAGTGGAATTAGCGACTAGGAGCATCCCACCATCAAAAGCCAAACCAGCGGGTCCAAGTACTCCACCAGTTTGCGTATTGAAGAGCTGACCAGGACCTTTCTGAGCAGGAAATTTGACAAGAGTGACCCCATGATCCTCATTCCCAATATTGGAGACGATGATATCACCAGCTTTGAGGCTAGGTGAGAGGTTTGATGGGGCAATTGCAATCTTGTAGGGATTAGGATCAACGGTGATCTGCTTGCCATGCCCATCGAGAATATTGGCCATACTGCCAACCTGCGAAATTGTGTTGAGCCCATTGATAGTTGTAATTGCGTCAATATGCAATGCATGCTTTGTTTTTGAGGCAGCATATGCAGGAACCAATTCTTGCAAATCAAAGACTGTCCCAGCAAGGAGAAGTACAGCAGTGAGCGTCAAGCCAACGCTAATGAACATTCCTCCTAAAAACCCTTTGCATTGCCTCCATAACATTGATAAAGTGACTGGAGATTTGGGCCTAGACTGATTTGGAATCATGCTTTTTTTCCTTTCATAATAGAAATCGTTGGGATCTACCATGTTAGGGTCTACTTAAGAAGAATAACATGTTCCATGGAAGGCATCTCCATCTCAGTATGCCTAGGCAATCAGAAAGTACTATTTCATGTTAAGATATGTCATCTTTGGTAGCTATGAATCAGTCACCAAACTTTGGTAGGAATCTTTCCTTAATGGAACTCTTTTTCTGTCTGGTCGCGACATCTTTGCTCAAAACTGGTATCAATGACGAGGGTTTTCCTTTGCCCGCCCAATAAGGGGAGATAGCCGTTGCCTCAACTCTTTCCTATACGACCAGTGTCGCAGGATCATCAAATTTGGTAGAGATTGCTTTCGCTTAGGCGAGATAGGGAGAAAGCGACAGATAGGCTCTTCCTCACACTGACAGGATTTCTCGATCTGCACAAGATAATTAAATCTACTATTAATCTTCATCATCACATCAGAAGGTACAGTAGACCTGGAGATAACTTGCTTCCAAAAAGTAAAACGTCCAAGGTCAAGCCTAAATGCATTCATTACCTCAAAATATGTATCTACGCTATTTTTTCCCAAATATCGCCAAAACTCCATAATATCATTGGTTTCTATTTTTGCATAGTATCCTTGAACTTTTTTGCACTCTACTAACATCCTCGAGTACAGTTCTCGACAATTTGCAAGATGCTTTTTGAGAAATTGCCAATCGGCATCTGACTGCTTACTCTGCTTCGCCTCCTCTCTTCCGAAGACCAGAGCCGAAAATTGCAATTCCTGTTCACACAAATCTAATTTATCCTGAGGAGATAATTGGGCTACATCTGTTAATTGCCCAATCCTCTGCCAGGTTTCCATTACAGGCTCAATAGTCCAATCTGGATCTACTCTCCTGTAATGTGCAATCGTTTCATAAATTGTATCAGGTGAAATATGCTCCGTTGCCAGATCAA
This sequence comes from uncultured Ktedonobacterales bacterium, assembly GCA_966427955.1. GTDB lineage: Bacteria > Chloroflexota > Ktedonobacteria > Ktedonobacterales > Ktedonobacteraceae > DASYAN01. The sequence continues at coordinate 2,186 of CBJMBI010000381.1, read as the reverse complement.
AAATCTTGGGCCTTCTCCACCACTGAGTATTGCGGTCTTGAGGGCACCGCAAATTCTTTTCCGCTTGCCCCTCACAAACTGGTGTGACCATTGTGGAAATATGCGGCAATGTGTCTAGTCCAGCTATCTCGGCAGTTTGTTCTCCTGAACTAGGCAGAGACCAATCGACCTGCTTGATCTCTACTTGTTCGTTGCCAGGTCGACTTCCTGGGTCGCGCTCTTTCCTCTCAAACGACATCTTAACAGTCTCCTTATCCTTCCTTTGCATAACTGGTTGCTCTCTCCTGACTCTACGAGATTGCCGCCAATGAAAACGTAGTGGTTCCACTATTAAGATTAACCATAAAAAGAACTCTTTTCCAGGACATCAAGAGGACGACTAAAGGACATCAACGCAACGACTTGCAAAGTCTCTAGGACAAAGGGGTCTCAATGAGAACAAAAGCCTCATTTGGTTAGCCTAAAATATACCTGATGCCACTTACCTTGCTTAGCGGGAAAAGTCTTCTCTCTATTTGTCCTTTTGGATGCATTTGTATTGCATGTAGTTACAATTTGATTAAGTGTGTTGAGTCCCACTCCTCCAACTTCTTAATCTCCTACTTCATAAGCGTAACTCATAGGAGAGTTTTTTTCTAGAGACAAAAGGGACAACTTGAGGACAAAAAGAGACATTTTTGGAAATATTCAAGGGGTTTCCTAGCTAAACCGCCGATGAATCTGGAACCGTTGTCCCCGCCACAAGCATGCAAGAATGTGCTATAATTTCGATTGTTTCATCACGGTAGGAGAGCCATTCCATGGACATTTATACATACACTGATTTCATCCAGCCAATTGAGGAGCTAACCTCAAAACTCGATACTTTAAATAGAAATTGGCATAAAGCTGTGCGGAAATGGGAGAAAACCAAAAAGAAAAGGATTTCACCAAAACAACGCAAAATATTATGTGACAAGTTTATAGATAACTCGTTTTCTGAATTAAGTAAATATAGAAGCACTATACATGACATAGCAAATTACATGTATCAGGCGGAAAGATTTTTGCCTGATAATCAACTAGTTATGCTTAAGGAAGTTATAGGGGATGAGAATTGGCAAGATTTTCTGGCTTGGGACTGCTTTTGGAACCAGAATGGACAGCCTCAATAGAGACTAACATCGTCAAAGCAACCAATTCCACCGTCATAGCTAAGGCCAATCGCGATGCAACATATCTGCCTTGGCCCTCAAGTTGTCCCTGTGTAGCCCTAGAAAAGCAATCTTTTCTAGGGCTATACTTCGAGCAGGAGTCCAATAGGCAGACTTTGCTGACCTTATTACTATCCCTAGAAGGGTTTAGAGGGACGGACAAATTTATGAGAGATCATTTAGGTCAATGGAGATATTCACCTCAAGGAAACCAACCTTTTCACTATTCCCACCTTGTTGCAAAGCATAAACTGAGGGTACGAATATCTTCCCAATGGAAAATTCCAAACAGGCGTGTTGATCGATCTATTGCACTAGCAACCATTGAAGCGCTTCTCGCAATTATCAATGTGCTTAAGTGCGACTAGCGGACAAAGTACTAGAGAGGAAGTCCAAGCACCATAGCTCCATCACGCTTCGAGAGGAGATGGAAGGAAACCATCTCCTCTTCTTTTGCGTGTTTATTCTATATTCAATGATATCTCAAAATGAGAAAAGGACACAGTAGAATAAAGAAGGGAGAATCCATGGAAATTTTCTTTGTCTATAGCCTTGTGCTCCTATTCTTCGTTGGATTTGCTGTGTTTTGTATATTGATTTTAGCGAAGCACCCAGATAGGGAAGAGGCAATAACAACTCCTGCGCCTATTTCTACTTCAGCTTCTCCAGAAGAAAGGGGTATGACATATATGGCCATTGCTGCACTCTTCCTCTTCTTCTTCTTTCTTGCATTACAGCGTCGAAAGCAATATTACCACTACCAGCTAGAGTTGCAAAGATAACATTTCATTCCTGTCGGCTGCGGTCTTGTGGAACAAGATGAATATCAACACCAACGTTCAATCGCACCAATCGATTGATCATAGAGCCTCGCAAGATCTCCTCCCAACGACCGCGCGAAGGTTGCCCGAGAACAATCTGTGTGACATGACGTTCTTTGACAACTTCAACAAGCTTACGAGCAATGTCACGGCTCTTTGTCCGAATAACTTC
>CBJMBI010000380.1:0-4356 GCA_966427955.1 uncultured Ktedonobacterales bacterium | reverse complement strand
TTAGATTGTACGCTATTCAACTAGCTTTCTTCAACCAAGAAGTTACTCATAATAAAATGAGCAGGCTGGTCAAGCCTGCTACCATTTACAAGTATTACATTTTCCGTTGCCACATTTAATAAGCGCTACATAACTTATGAAACAAGGTCAAACGTTGCCACACCTAGTGCACGAGCAAGCATACGCACATGATAGGGCTGTACCTCTTCACGCCCGTCTTCTAAGTGAGAGATGGTATCCCTGCGTAGACCAGACAAATTAGCGAGCTGGCCAAGGCTCAAACCTTTCCGCTGGCGAACGATACGCAACTTAGGAATACCGTGGGATTTCATCCCTTTGGGCTTAGCAATCATTTGTTTCATCTTCCTCTCCTTCGAGGCATCTTTGGAATCTTCCCCGGCGGCATTGCAGGAGAAGTTGCCCAAGGCAAATCCTGTGAATACAGATTGTCCTTACAGCAAATAGCATACCAGATAAAAGATGTGGTTGTCTAGTGCTATAACACTATATTCCTACTCAAGTCATTACAAACCATGCTTGCTAGATCAAATCGAAGGAGATTTTGCAATTTTGCTTCACAAAGCCCAAAAAGTCAAGCTTTTTGGGCCAATAAAAAAAGGGCTACAGAACTGCAGCCCATCTTTGTGTATCTTCTTCAACTTTATTTTACATTGATGACTGGAATTTTCGAAACTGTCCAACGCTCATTCGGGCTAGCAACTTCAAACTGGACCATCGAGATAGCATCGGTTGGACAACGCACAACACACAGGCCACAACGGATACACTTTTCCTCATCGATGATCATGTCCGCTCCACCACTCCAGCTCTCAGCTCCCTGGTGCATGATATCACCCTTGACCACACGCGAGAGACCTTCCATGCTAATGCAGTCGTAGGGGCAAATATCCACACAACCAGAACAGAGAATACAGATTGAAGGATCAATCATAATATTCAACTGGCATTGCAGACACCGACGAGCCTGGACAACTGCCTGCTCCGGCGTATAACCAGTCTCCGTCTCACGCGTATTGCTATAACGATCCTTCAAGGGCAAGGATGGGATCATCTCATGGGGAATAGATTCATAAGTATCCACCATACCACGACGATAATCTGGCAGTTCAATCTCCTCCGCTACCTCAGCGGGCTTATCAACGCCGCCCAGATAACGATTGATCGCAGCAGCTACATCTCGACCATCACCAATTGCAGAGATTAGATTACGTGCCCCCTGTGTAAAATCACCACCAGCGAAGAGTCCAGGATGGCTTGTCATCCAAGTATCGAGGTCGAGAAGAGGCACACCCCACTTGTTGACCTCCAAGCCAAGTTCCTCAGCTTGAATCCAAGAGGTATCACTATACTGACCGAAGGCAGGAACGACTGTATCAACATCAATATCAAACTCGGTGCCTGGAAGAGCTATTGGCCGCCGACGACCGCTGGCATCCGGGTCACCCAATTTGTTCCGAATGAAACGCATTCCACTGACATGAACTCCATCGTTACTTAAGATCGCTGTCTGCGTGACAAGGTAGTGAAACTCAACGTTTTCAAACATAGCCTCGTCAACTTCGTACTCGTCAGAGCCAGCCTCCTCTTTTGAACGACGATACATGACATAGACCTTCTCAGCACCAAAACGGATGGCCGTACGGCAGCAGTCCATAGCAGTGAAACCAGCACCCAGCACAGCAACTCGCTTGCCAATAAAGGCAGGCTCACCATAATTGGTCTTTTCAAGCAAACGAATACCGTCAATCACCCCTTCCAGATCTGCGCCAGCAATGACCTTGCCATCGGGGCCAGTTAGCGGATTGGGGATATAGCAGCCAGCAGCAATATAGACCGCATCATACTGCTTAAGAAGATCAGAAAGCTGAATATCACGTCCCACACGAGTATTGTATTTAATCTCAACCCCAAGGTCTGCCATGTACTCGTCACACTCTTCCGTGGTCACATAGCGAGGAAGACGCCAGACAGGGATCCCATTGACCATCACGCCGCCTGCTGTAGGGTACTGCTCATAGATAGTCACTGCGTAACCCATCTCGCGTAGATCGCGAGCGCAAGCCAAACCAGAGGCACCAGCACCAATAATAGCGATCTTCTTGTCCTTGGTAATTGGCGGGCACTCGGCATGATGACGATATTCTCGATGATCAGCAGCAGCACGCTTTAACCAGCAGATGGCAATGGGTTTGCCATCGATCTTATTACGTCGGCAGACAGGCTCACACGGACGTGCACAGGTACGCCCCAGCACACCCGGCACCACATTCGCCTTACGATTCAACAGATAGGCTTCGTCGAAACGCGCTTGCGAAATCAAACCAATATAGGTAGCAACATCTGTATGAGCAGGACAACCAACCTGACAGGGAATATTTGTCTGATACCAATCAGGAGTGACTGTAACTGACTGGTATCTTGGCTCTAATTCGCGATCGGGATCTATCATCTTCTAAAATCCTTTCCTGAGCATTAGGCATTTTCAATAAACTGGAAAGGTAACTTCGCACGCACCATAGGGCACGATAGCTCAGGCTTTCACCATGATACATTCCATGGCCTCTTGTTTAAATGCAAGCCCCCTGCAAGCTCTAGTTTTATGCTTGTAGGAAAAAATATATTGCTCTTTCTCTATTATGTACGTATAACATGCGTTTTTGCATATACGTCTAAAACGAGATAATTTCCGTGTCAGATTATAGCATAATGCAAGGAATAGAAACAAGCAGAGGACAGCCTCTGCAAGGCACATAGGTTTTCTTGCGTTGATCCTAGTTGGTATAATAGAGGGAGCACTACTCAATTTGATCATTGTGCTCCGTCTAGCCACTTTGGGCAAAACTACAGTTGCAGGAAGAACCCCCAGGCATTTCTGCAGGGGGAGTGTCAGAAACTAATGCTCAGTACACAAGCAATCAAAGATTATGCATACTCGCTTGGCTTTGACTCAGTACGGATTACCACCGCTGAGGCATTTCCCGAAGCCGAGCATATTATAAAGGAGCGGATTGCAGAAGGATTGATGGAGGGGCTTCCCTGGTTCACGGCTGAACGGACCGAGGTATCCTGCCATCCAGACGCGCTCCTGCCAAATGCACAATCTATTATTGCACTAGCGGTATGTTATCTCAGCGAACAACCCGAAGCAGAACTGGAAACGGGTTCACTCCGTGGGCGTATTTCACGCTATGCATGGGGAGATGATTATCACGAGATCATTAAACCCAAATTGCAGCAATTTGCAGACTGGTTACGTGAGTATGCTCGCAACAAGATAGGAGAGACTCTGGAGACACGTCTCTTCGTTGATACAGGGCGTATGGTGGACAGAGCTGTTGCTCAACGTGCAGGATTAGGATGGTATGGCAAAAATACCAACATTCTTACAAAGGGCTGGGGATCATGGGTATTTCTAGCAGAGATTGTTACCAACCTTCCGTTAAGACCGGACGAACCGTTAAAAGCAAACTGCGGCAGTTGTGAAATTTGCCTCCATGCTTGTCCAACAAAGGCTCTTCCTCACCCTTATGAATTAGATAATACACGCTGTATTTCGTTTCTGACAATCGAGTTGCGTGGTAGCATTCCTCTGGAGTTACGTCCATTGATGGGAAACCTCATTTTTGGCTGCGATATTTGCCAGGAGGTATGTCCAGTTAACAAGCTTGTTGAGCGACGACTAGCAATGCCAGAGAGAACCGAGGCACAGAGGCTTCCCGTTACAAATATCAAGAGAAAAAGCACAATACAAGATACAAACGCTACAATACCTCAGCTAAACTTCCACCCACATGATGAATTTCGCCCTCGCCTCACCGTGGGTAGCTGCCCTGAGCTAATACCTTTGCTCTCACTGACAGAAGAACAATTCCGCGAGCGCTTCAGGCGCAGTCCAATCAAACGAACGAAGAGGCGTGGTCTCTTACGCAATGTCTGTGTCGCTCTGGGAAATATCGGCGATCCTCAGGCTGTCCCAGCACTTATTGGAGCATTACACGATGAGGAAGCGCTTGTAAGAGGGCACGCAGCGTGGGCCCTAGGCCGCATTGGAGGAGAGCAAGCTTTGAAAGCACTTCATGAGGCATTAGATAGTGAACAAGATAGGGAAGTACAAAAAGAAATCAAGTATGCACTGACAAGTAGCCATTTACAAGTAAAGTAGACTTTTTAAGAACTTCTAAGGCATGGTTCAGCTAGTAAGTAGCAAGCAGAAGGCCAGAAAACTAAGATGAATAGTTTTCTGGCCTTCTACCATTAGGCTTTTTCACCGAAAAGTACCATTTCCTCATTTTTGCCCAGCGAGATGTCAGCAGTGTTCAAGCTGATCTCCTAGAC
>CBJMBI010000379.1:0-4386 GCA_966427955.1 uncultured Ktedonobacterales bacterium | reverse complement strand
TGGGGTAGTGATTGGTGAAGATGGCAAACGTGTTGAGAAGCAAATTGTTCTGTCAGAGCGTTATGACAAAGGTAATCCTGGACTAGCAGGAGGCGTGACGGGTATTCTAGAAACGTTTACCACAGCGGCAGTAGGTTGGGCTGTTAAAGAAGGCTTGAGTAAATTGTGGGGGGTTGGGAAGAATATGATAATGGGCAAGAAAGAAAGCGCAGAGGACAAGCTCGATCGACTTTTCATGAGCTACTACGAGACCGGATTAAATCATCTTGAGAATGCTATTATGGCTCGTGATGATCAGCGGCAGAAGGATTCTACTCAGGAGGCCGCTAATCATTTTATGATGGCAGCAAATCTCATACAAACTGGTTATTTTGTGAAGGCAAAGTCACTGTTGTCCGTTGCAGGATGCTTCCACTTGCTCGGTGAGTATGACGTTGCCAAGCACTGGTTGGAGCAAGCTCATAAGGAGGGACTTGCTGAGTACAAACGATCCCACACGAGATATGAACTAACACAATTTAAGAGTGAGATTATGGTTCCTCTCGAGAAGCTGCTTAAATCTTATCCCCCCACCTCCAATAGTACTGTACCTCTCTTGACTCAATTTGGGAAGCTTGAAATCGGAAGTTCCTCCGCCTCCGACAATCCTGGAGGAATTCGCAGGCCTCTTGATGTATCAGAGAGGAAAGAATTAATAAAGAGCTATTATGATTCTGGAGAGAAACATCGACTGGCAGGACGATTTAACGAGGCAATAGATAAATACAATCAAGTGCTTGCTCTGGATAGAAACCATGCTGAAGCTCTCGAAAGCCGTGGTGCAGTAAAATACATGCTAAAAGATTATACAGGTGCATTGCGAGATTTAGATAAATCACTAGAAATAGAGCCAAGATCAGCTTTTGCTCTTGAAATCCGTGGTGCAGTAAAATACATGTTAGATGACTATACAGGTGCATTGCGAGATTTAGATAAATCACTAGAAATAGAACCAAAATCAGCTTCTACTCTTGAAATTCGTGGTGCAGTAAAGTGCATGTTAGATGACTATACAGGTGCATTGCAAGATTTAGACAAATCACTAGAAATAGAGCCAAGATCAGCTTTTGCTCTTGCAAGCCGCGGACACGTATATCAAGCAATGGGGAAAGACAGAGAGGCATTGGCAGACTTTGATCGAGCGCTTGCACTTGATAGTTCGCTGGATTGGGTCAGGGAGGCCCGTGACGAGGTACGCAGACGGATGAGATGAACGAAACGGGCGCAAGAATGATCTTTGAAAAATTAAATAGACTACCCCCACGGACGAGCTGAAGCTGGTCCCTACGTTCATGTGGGCTAAAGCCCTGTGTCCTGTAGAAGATATTCAAGCAAAAAGCGCTTTAGCGCCCGAAAGAGTAGGGACCCGATTTATCGCGTCCGTTTGGCCCACAGGAAGATGAGCGTGGAGCCAGATGACGCACCGTTGTGGGTGAGGTTTTTATGGGTGTGGTAGAATCTTTGTGCGAAGAATCGTGGAATTGGTTGTATGGCGGGCGCAATGAATTGGGCCTAGCCCATTGTCGTCCCTCCATACCAGACAGGCAATGAATTGCAGGATGCGTATAAACGATTGTTTGATAATATATCGATTAATATTTATAAAACGGGTGTGATAAATGGTGCCCGGTATCCCATTCATGGCACGTTTTGGAATCCAATCGCGATTTATCGCGTGTGAGGTAGGGGCCCAATTCATTTCGCCTGTTTGGCAATTTATTGCATGAAATATGCGGTTCATAGGATCGCGTCTGCGGAGGTGGCCGAGAACGCTCTTTCGCCAGCGCTGTTGTCCGTCCAAATTTTACCAGCGGAGTCATTTATCGCGTCCGCCTACATGGCCAGTTTGGACCAAAGGTGAGAGCGTGGGTGTTGGCGATGTACTATGGAGGATAGATGAGCGAGCCCAAGATACTGGAGGTGGTGCAGACGGCAGACATGCAGATCGGCGCTGGACAGCTCTCAGATCTGCTGATCAAGGATCAGGAGGGGGCCCATGTCGAGAGCCCTCCAAATCTTTGTGGTTATCCTTCCAAAGCTTGCATGACGGTCTGGGGCGCTTTCTCGATAACGCGCAGATAAGAACGTGCAGCAGTATCAGGCTGTTTTGTCCCCTGCTCCCAATCTCGCAATGTTCCTAGTGGGACATGAAATCGCATGGCAAACTGCTCTTGTGTCAGGTGCAGCTTTTTCCTGATTTCTTTAGGATTGGGAACACGCCGAAAGTTTTTTAATTCCTCATCCGTTAAAGGCGGATTATCTGGGTCTGATAATGCGCCTGCTTCAATTTCTTCCTCGGTCATTTCCCGAAGACGTGTCCAATCGGTCTCGTCCTCCAGGGAACATTTTGAGCCGTCAGACATAATCTGAACAACTTTCCCGTCAGGAAGACGTTCAACCGTGATAATATTTTTCTCGTTCATTTTTTCCTGCCCTTCGTGCTGAGATAATCCGCCGCCTTTGTTCCCGGTCAGTGGAAATCACGACAACGACTAATTCCCCTTCTATCCTACCGATGGTTTTTGTTCGTGTTTCACCTTGCTATGGCCTAGTACTGTCCTCCTCAATGCGGTTGGGGTCATCGAAGACCGCCGTAGCCGCTAGGAAGCTGATTTTGTGCTTTTGCAGGTTAGTCTTTGCCTTTTCCTCATCCCATTCAAACTGCATCTGGCTTTCCTTTTAGGAAAATTATACTGCTAAGCAGTATAAAAGTCAATCTTTTATGAGGGCGTGGGTGGGCGTCACTTGGCAGGATGCGTCTAGAGACTATCCCAATCGGGCTGCCGACCTTGGCGAGCAGCTATCAGGCCCTCTTTATTTATCGGATAGCTACTCAAGGCGCTCGCTTGCTCATAAGCGGCAACAGCCTCAGGATAGCGTTCCATAAGGAGCAAACAGGTTGCCAGCGTGAATTGTAGCTCATCATCCTCAGGATGACGCTCTAGTTGCTCACGAAGTGCATCGAGTGCCTCTGAGTAGGCACCTTTTAGGACAAGGATCGCACCTCGATTATTGAGTATGTCATCACGGTAATATTCGTCAAATCCGTCACTCATCGTGAGTATCTGATCAATCGTGGCAAGTGCGGCATTGTATTGTTTCAAGAAGCACTGCACCAATGCTTTATCAGCCAGAGCACGGGTATAGTAGGTGCCGCCTTTCACAAACAGTGAAAGTGCCTGCTCAAAAGCGGCGAGAGCATCTTCATACCGCTTATCTTCAAAACTCTCATTAGCTTTGAGCAAGTACATACGTCCAATAGTAGTATCCCATGAGTCGCATTCCATGTCTTCCCAAACGTGCTTGTAACGTTCTTCAGAGATTCGCTTAAGATAGACGAATTGAATCACCTTCATGTTGTATCCTCCTAACAAGTTCCTCTCCGAGGTATCAAGCCAATGGCTTGTCGCTCATCTGGCCAGCAAGGTCATCGGTATGTCGCGCTGCTGATTTGATACCTCTTACATACATCTTGCAATTCTCATGGATGCATCAGAAAACGGAAAGAAAGCGATAGGGTGGGTGGTATCCCACTAGATACCATAGCGTGACATGATTATATACGCATATTTAAGTATAGACACGTAACAATATCATTAAGATACTGAGAAAACAATTGGAGATTCCCTGCAAGCCATGCACCATAAATACGCATGTATCACATGGAATAACGCGATTTATCGCCTGTGAGGTATGGAGGGACGACTGTGGGCCAGGCCCGATTTATCGCGTCTGTCTGGCCCGTGGGGACCTGTGTATTTGACAAGGTAAATGTGATGAGCTTCTGATCCTGTTAAATGAGATCGCCTTGAGTAGGCAACTTCAATAACGCACGGACGGCCCGTTCATCTGAAACAAGGAACAGTGCTCGCTGAAGCTGCTTGAGTTCTTCTACATCGCGAACAGAGGCAACTGCTTGCCGGGCTTGGGAAGTAGCTGCTAGGACCGGAAACTTGATATGCAGGAAATTGCCAATCGCTTCTTGTAAGCCCTCAATTCTGCCCCGAGCTTCGCCCCGAGCTTCGCCCCGAGCTTCGCCTTTCAACTCTCTCTCGGTAAGAAGGTTCTGGATAACGGGATCATCTTCGATGAGTTCTTGATAATTGAATTGCACTTTCAACTCCTTCTCTAGAATCTGTTTATCTTCCTCAGACATGGTACTAGTTCTGCGCAATATACTGTAGAACCAGCTGAAACGATATCCCAGTTCGTGACGATCGTAGACTTGGAACATCTCTTGAAGCGCTTTTCTCAAGAGATCGACCCTCGGTTCCTTCGTAGCCGGAAGGAGCGGATACAAATGAATAGCATGCTTATCGACAATCGTAGCACCATCCACCTCCCACC
>CBJMBI010000378.1:0-4394 GCA_966427955.1 uncultured Ktedonobacterales bacterium | reverse complement strand
AGCAGAGCCGATATGCGTCTTGGTACTGGACCACTTCGAGGCTTTCAAGCTCTGCACCGTGCTTGCGGAGCCGGGCGAGCGTATCGTCGATGTCGTCCACGGCAAACATGACGCGTAGGTAGCCCAGAGCGTTAACTGGGGCGTTCCGGTGATCAGCGGCCACAGGAGGCGTGATAAATCGCGAGAGTTCGATCCGGCTGTGGCCGTCTGGCGTGCGCATCATGGCGATCTCAACGCGCTGGTCGCCCAGTCCTGTGACGCGCCCTGCCCACTCGCCTTCTACCATGCCTCGCCCTTCGAGCTCGAGGCCGAGCTCAGCGAAAAAAGAGATAGCAGCATCGAGGGATTCCACTACGATGCCGATGTTGTCCATTCGTTTAAGCGCCATGGGTCCATTCTATAATGTGTCGTCCGTTCTGTCAACGAACGCAGACCAGGGCGCTCGTCGCTGGTCCAGCGTCATGCTTACGCTCTCATCAGCATTTCATGGTGAAACACTGGCAACGAACTGAGACGACGTATCGACGCATCTCCTCCCCATGCTGTGGTCGGGCAAGGGTCTCCTGGCTCGGTGGAATGAAAATTGGTGGCGTGGAAACCGCTGTAGAAACGTATGGAGCAGACACGCGACCTCCTTCTCTCTGAATTTTTGGTCGGTACACTCAAACCTGAACCTTTTTTTTGGAATGTAACAGCTTCTTTACCGCAATCAATATCTTTTCGACATGTAGCGATGCTATCGTTACTCTTGAGTAAGTATGTCATATGCATTTTCAATACACACCAAAAATAGGAGATTTTGATGTGAAACAAAATACTACAGTTATTATTGGCGCAGGACCTTATGGTCTTTCCGCCGCATCACACTTGAATGCTCAGAAAATACCCTTCCAAATATTTGGTAAACCAATGGAATTCTGGCGCAATATGCCGCCGCGTATGTTTCTAAAATCGTCCTGGAGTTCGCTCAGCCTTGGTGATCCTGGCAATAAGTATAGCCTCAATCGCTTCAGCAAGATCCATAACATTCCCAAACAGGAACCAGTTCCATTACAGCTTTTTCTTTCATACACTGAGTGGTTCCAACGACAGGCCGTGCCTGATATCGACCAGACATATGTGAAATTGCTTGCACGTGACGGAAAAGATTTTTACCTGGAACTAGAGGATGGACGAAATCTGAACGCCAGCAGAGTAATTGTTGCTTCAGGTATCGCTCCATATGCATACATACCTGATTATGCATCTCACCTTCCTTCAACGCTTGTCTCTCATACACAGGACCATCCTGACTTCTCAAGCTTTAAAGGAAAAAATGTTGTCGTTGTAGGCCGTGGTCAGAGCGCATTTGAAGCTGCTGCGTTGCTATTTGAAGCAGATGCCAAAGTTGAATTGATTGCGCGTGGACCGATTGTTTGGATTAATCGCCGACTCTATCATTATACTGGCATAGCTAAGCGTATTTTCTATCCCCCTAGTGATGTTGGGCCTGCCGGTGTCAGTTGGCTCGTAGCTTTCCCCTTGCTTTTCAGGCATTTTCCTGAAAAAACTCGTCTGTCAATAGATGCTCGTAGCGTTCGTCCATCCGTAGCTCAATGGATTCGCCCTCGTGTCGAAGGACGGTTCACTATTACTCCAGAAACATCGATTGTCAGTGCCACAGAACAAGGGCAACAGATCAGCCTTAAGCTCAGTGATGGAACTACTAGGCAAATAGATCATCTGATCCTGGGTACAGGATACAAGCCCGATGTACAAAAATTGACATATATTGATCCATCATTGTGCAAGCAGGTCCAGGAACAAGATGGCTATCCTGTCTTAAATAAATGGTTTGAATCATCTGTTCCACATCTCTACTTCGTTGGAGCACCAGCTGGCTATAACTTTGGGCCACTCTGCCGCTTCGTCACAGGGGCAAAGGTTCCAGCGCATCAGATTGCCCGACATGCTGCGCTAGCTATGTAAGGCAGAACAGGGGAATGCAACGCTATGTCACAACAAAACAATAGACCAGGAGTTGTCGTGCTGGGCAGTGACTTTAAGGGACTTGGAGTCATACGCAGTCTGGGACAGCGTGGTATTCCATGTGCACTTATCGATAACCTGCCCCGTTCAGCTTGGTTTTCACGTTATGTGGCAAAGCGCTTCAAATGGAATGGTCCATTAGATACGGATGATTTTCTGCAATTCCTCCTCACCATTGAAAAAGAGCATCATCTTACAGGGTGGGTGCTTTTTCCTGTGCAAGATGATGCAGTTGAGCTTGTCACACATCACGTTTCCCAGCTTGCGACAAGTTACCAACTTGTTACGCAAAATTGGGATGTAGTTCGTTGGGCTCATGATAAACGGCTCACCTACCAGATGGCCCAAGAACTGGGTGTCCCTTATCCAAAAACCTGGTATTCCAATAGTGAGGACCAACTCAAGACGTTAGACATTACTTTCCCTGTTATTATTAAACCTGCTATTTCTATTCATTTCCAACATGCATTACGCCTCAAAGCACTTCCTGTACATTCACTGGATGAATTGATTGAACAATACCGTTTAACAGCAAAAATCATTGATCCAGAACACATTATGATACAAGAGATCATTCCAGGAGATGGGCGAACACAGTTTTCAGTAGGGACATTTTGCAAACATGGAGAGGTGCTCCAATCTATCACAGCGCGACGTACGCGACAGTACCCTATCGACTATGGCCTAGGAAGCAGCTTTGTTGAAGCTGTTGAGGTTCCAACTATTCGTCAACTTGCTGAGAAGCTGTTATGTGTGATGGGCGTCTCAGGTATGGTCGAGGTAGAATTTAAGTATGATATGCGAGATGAGCAATATAAATTATTAGATATAAATGTTCGTCCCTGGGGATGGCATACCTTATGCATCGAATGTGGCCTCGATTTACCATATATTCAGTATTGTGATGCACTTGGGTATGAAATACCAGCCCCAATTAAACCGCATTATGGAAGACATTGGGTGCGAATGTTAACGGATATTCCTGCTGGAATCCAAGAAATACGAGCAGGAATAACTACACCCATAGCATATATCCATTCTCTTTTAGGAAAAACGGCATTTTCTGTGTTTGCCTGGCATGATCCGTTACCTGTTCTGGGAGATCTGGGTGTTGCCTTCTCTCGCCTTACAAAGATGCTTTCTCATCAACCTAAAGGAAATAGCCGATGACTCAAACATCTATCCCCATAACCTTTGTTGAACAATTGGCCAATGACGCATCTTTCTATTATAGTCAGGCATGGCTTAATCTGATCACAAATCTTTATGGATACCGTATCATTCCACTTGTAACTACCAATCAAGTAGGACAAACCACTGGTTTCTTGCCTTTGTGCTTAATTCAGAGCCCTCTTACGGGACGGCGTCTAGTAGCATTGCCATTTTCCGATTACTGTCCTCTCCTGGCTTCTGACGACGAGGCAGCAAATGTACTCGTCACACAGGCCATTGATTTGGCGCAACAAAAGAAAGTACGCTACTTAGAATTGCGTACAGGTCCCAATGAAGTACTTGCCAGACGTACCGATCTAGTAGAGGAGGGGGACTTATATGTACGCTGGCTTTTGCCATTGTCAACAGATCCTGATACCATCTGGTCAAAACTGCGTAAACCCGTACAACACCAGATTAAGAAGTCACGCAAACTTGGAGTACAAGTGCGTATTGCCCAGCACCGTGAAGATGTAGAACATTACTATCGGTTACACCTGCAAACCCGTTCTAAAAAACACGGCATGCCGGCTCAACCAGCGCAATTTTTCTATGGCCTATGGGATAATTTTGCAGCAAATGGCGCAATGCAATTGCTATTGGCCGAATATGAAGGCCATGTCATTGGTGGTATGGTGCTATTAGTGTCAGGCACAACACTGAGATACGCCTACGGAGCATCAGACGAAACCTATCTGCATTTGGCACCAAATAACCTGCTTATGTGGACTGCCATTACATGGGGTTGTGAACATAGTTGTCAGGTACTCGATATGGGACGCACTGCACGCGAAAATGGGGGGTTAATGGAATTTAAGCGGCGCTGGGGAGCAATCCAAGAACCACTCCCTTATTATTATTATCCAGCTACAGCCGGACTGGTAGCTACGTCAGAGCAGAGTCAAAAATTCCGTTTGCTCACCAACTGCTGGAGACGTTTACCAGTCAAGGTTGCAGGGCCCCTAGGGGGGATTTTGTACAGGCATCTGGGTTGAAACTCTCACCACAGAGGGAACCCGTTGCTAAGCCAGAGGTTTGCAATCCACCTTACCTCGACATAAGGCGAGGCTGGCGTGGACTGTCATTTGTTGTATTGATATCTTCATCAACCGAGCGGCGAACTAGAGTGTAGCCAACGCTGGGAACGGTCAGAA
>CBJMBI010000377.1:0-4396 GCA_966427955.1 uncultured Ktedonobacterales bacterium | reverse complement strand
CCATTTTGGATGGGAGGACTTGGCAGTATCCAAACCTTTTGCTATACTGCTTTCTTAAAGACGTATTGAAATGTCTTCGTTGCGGTAAAATTATCTGCACACCACGCGGGACCACCCGTGTGTGACATGAGCACCGATCAGGTACCAATCTCAAAGGGATTCGACCAAGAAGGTACCAGAACCGGAATGCATACTACGAGTGGCCCAGCTTACGCCGCCTTTATCCGTGATCTGCAACTCCTGCAAGGGTTAACGGCTACACAACCAGCCAATGCAGCATAGGGGCGCTACCTCCTGCAGTGTGCATAGCGGATACGCTCGCCTTTTGCATCAATACATCTATTATAAAGGTGTTTGCTGCATTTGTCAAGAGGCGAAACGGACGTAAAAAGCACATGCCTAAAGACATTTGACACGAATTTCGATTGCTAGTTTTTTACTCCCTTGCAAGAGGGCTATAAAATAGGCTACCCTATCTAACATAGAAGCCAATCAACCCACAGATCCAGCCGGGGGAGGGGTCCGCACCACAAGAAGTGATTTGCGCCCGGTACTTTGACAGGTGTACAATAGAGGCGTTAAAAGGGATTCGACGGATCCACGCATGCATGAAAGAGAGATCAGAACAACTATGGTAGAGATGACAGTTGACAGCGTGCGTATCAATTTAGCAACGCAACAGCGAGTGGTCATCTTGAAAGCTACGAAGCGGGAGCGCTACCTCTTCATCTGGATAGCGCAACCAGAGGCATATGCAATTGCCGTCGAACTTCAAGGAACAACTTCGCCCAGACCACTCACTCATGATTTGCTCAAAAATGTTATTGCTGAGCTAGGTGCAAAAATCGTGAGTATTGTGATTTCAGACCTCATCGATGACATCTACTATGCACGCTTGGTGCTTGATGTCGCTGGCCGACACGTCGAAATTGACTCACGTCCTAGTGATGCTATTGCACTTGCAGTACGCACTAAGACACAGATTTATGTTGAAGAAAGTGTACTAGAACGTGCAGGAGTAACCCTAGAGCAGGGCGAGGAGTCTCCAAAGTCTGAGGCTCGTTCTGAGTCTAAAGAGGGTGAAATGGATCTTGATAATCTAGAAGCTTACCGCGATTTTATTAATAGCCTGGATGTCTTGGACGAATTCGGCAAAGATTAGCTCAGTCTGGTCTGACCTCATTCTGGATAGCCGAACTAATCGTGTTGATCATACATCCATTCCATGGGCATGAGCCCGCCCATGCCTGTGGACTCTATCTCGGCAAGATGCTGACACTTCTTCACTGGGAGTTGTAGACTATATTATAGAGATATGCTTTGAAAGGTAGAATACCCTGAAAAATGACACAGACTGACCACCTCATGAAAGAGTCCTCTCTTACGATAGGCAAGCAAGTGCCACGGCTTCGTTTTGCTCCAAGCCCCACTGGCTTTCTGCACGTTGGTGCTTTCCGCACTGCGCTCTTTAGTTGGCTCTATGCTCGTCATACTGGCGGCCAATTCATTTTACGCATTGAAGATACTGATACAGCGCGCACAATAGAAGGTGCCGTTGATGATTTTCTCAATGGTCTCAGATGGCTTGGCATGGATATCGATGAGGGTCCTGTGGTTGGCGGTCCCTACGGTCCATATTATCAGGTACAGCGTAAAGCTCTCTATCAATATTATGCAGGTCAGCTTATTGCTTCGGGACATGCTTATCGTTGCTATTGCACGCCAGAACGCTTGGATGCTATGCGTAAAGAGCAAGAAGCGCAAAAACTTCCTCCGCGTTACGACCGTCGTTGCCGCTATTTGAGTGAAGAGGAGCATGCAGCCAATGAGGCCGCTGGGCTCCCCTGGACGGTGCGCTTTGCAATGCCCCTTGATGGAGAGACGGTTGTCCATGATGAGTTACATGGTGATATGGTCTTTAAGAATAGTGATCTGGATGATATGGTGATTCTGAAGTCAAATGGTCTGGCTCCATACCATCTCGCTAATCTGGTCGATGATCATCTGATGGGTATTACCCATGTTTTGCGAGGCGAGGAATGGATCCCAAGTGCACCTCGCCATGTGCAACTCCATCAAGCTTTGGGTTGGGAACCTCCTCTGTATTACCACGTTCCTAATGTATTGGGCAAGGATAAGAAGAAGTTAAGCAAGCGCCGTAATGCGCCTTCCTGGTCAGAGTATCAACAACAGGGGTTTTTACCAGAGGCTGTCTTCAATTTCCTGGCGTTGCTGGGCTGGTCCTATGATGATAAAACTGAGCTGTTTAGTCGAGAGGAGCTTATACGTGCCTTTACGGTGGAACGCATTGGCATTTCATCAGGCATCTACGATCCCGATAAACTGCTCTGGATGAACGGCGTTTATATTCGCCAGTTGTCATTGGATGAGCTGGTTCGTCGCACGTTGCCATATATGGAGCGGCCAGCATCCGAAGGCGGACTTCCAGATAGTATCAGTCGTCCTCTTGATGTCGAATATACAACGCGTGTGCTTCGCCTTGAACATGAGCGCTTGAAAACGCTGGGTGAGGCTGCTCATGTTGTCTCTTTCTTCTTTGAGGAAGAATTTAGTTATGATACGGCTCTCCTCATTCAAAAAGGTATGGATGCATCACGTACTCGCGATGCTCTGGGACACACCCTCGATCTGTTAACTAAAATCCAGGATTGGGACCATACTATCATTGAACCGCTTATGCGCGAGTTGGTAGCAACCCTGGGACTGAAGGCGGGACAGCTCTTTGGCACAGTCCGTACAGCGATCAGCGGACGCACTGCTACTCCTCCTTTGTTTGAGATGATGGAGGTTCTTGGCCGCGAGGTTACTCTGAAACGGATCGAGCAGGCAATTACGCTCTTGGGTTAATCTCTTCGTTATAGGATATTCTTGATTAACAAAGATTTTATTCTACGTCTGGCAGAGCGCATGGGCCGAGAGTTAGCTATTGTTCTCGGTCTGTGCAAGCGCGAAAAATATCAAGAGGCGCTCATCTATATCGATGATCTCTTGCTTCGTATGAGCGGGCTGACTTCCCGCTCAATTAATCTTCTTCCAGAAGAAATGCTGCTCAAAATGCTTTCTCCTCTTGGAAATTTGCATGTCGAGGCTTGCCTGTGGATCGCTCTGATGCTCAAGGCTGAAGGTCAAATCTATGAGGATCAAGGCAATATCAATGAAAGCTATTACCGCTATCTCAAATCCCTCTATCTCTTCCTGACAGCTCTACAATATCAACCCATAGAGGATCATATACAATTTTGTATACAAATTGATGAAATACTTGTGAAGCTTTCAGAATATGATTTACCAAAACATCTCAAATATCAGCTATTCTGGTATTATGAATATACTGGAGAATATGCAAAGGCTGAAGATATGCTCTTTGAACTCCTTGAATTAAATCCAACGGATCAAGGAATACGGACACAAGGTCTCGCCTTTTATGAGCGCTTGCTAGCAAAAAGTGATGCCGACTTGCAGATGGGACATTTTTCGCGTTCAGAAGTATCCGAAGGTATGGCTCAGATTTCACAGAAAAGGCCAAGGCGTGACGACACTTAAAACATCTCAAATAGCACGCTCAACAGTTGCTAGTTCATGGCGTTGGATGAGACTCGATCTTTTAACACGAATCATCCCTCTCGCCATTACGCCATTTCTCTATCTTGCTCTCTTCCATATGCCTCTCTCTTTTCTAGGACTCACAGTCGGTAATCTTGGCCAGCAAATTCTTATCGGCCTCCTCGTCGGAAGTTTGATGGCTGTCTTTGCAATAATGTATCGCGTGTATATTGTAGGCCCCTGGTTTCACCGCCCTACATTTTATGATCATCTCTTCCAAGCCTGCTACTATCTCTTCATTAACGGGCCGATCGAAGAACTATTCTTTCGTGGGTTTCTTTTATCGGCGATAACTCAATGGACGGGATGGCTCGGCTGGGGCTGGCTAGTAAGCACTGCAACGTATACGCTCTATCATCGACTTGGCAGGTGGAGTTGGCGTAGCGTAGGCGGCGTAGGTCTGGCAGGCATTGTCTTTAGCTTGGTCTATCTGCTCCAACCAAGTCCACGATCGCTACTTGCTGTGATCATTGTCCATGGTCTTACTACCTGCGGTTTTCTTAGTTGGGGTAGTGAAGTCCTGTACCAACGCTGGAAGAGAAGGTAAATGAACTGCCATCAGGATGGCGGCTGGCCTAAGAGCCGCAAAATTTGTCGTAGCATCTCATGTTGTTGCTTCTGTTCTGCCTCTATCTGGTCAAAGTGTGCATCCTGAGCAGTAAAGCGTGCATCCTGAGCAGTTTTGAGAGCTGCCAAATCTTGCTTGGTTGCCATAGTGGATTCGATCTTTTCAAAGCGTGCAAATACTTCATTCATTTGATTTTGAAATGCA
>CBJMBI010000376.1:0-4401 GCA_966427955.1 uncultured Ktedonobacterales bacterium | reverse complement strand
CAATGGGCGTGCCCATTTTTGGGCTCACCCTCGGTCATGTTGATAGTGCGCACCGAGAAATCATCGTGGCGATAGCAGTAGAGCGAGGAAGGCGGAATCAAGTGCCACAGCATCTCAGCAATATCATCGAGCAACAACGGCTCATGTTCAATGATTGCAATAGCTGCAGTGGTATGCTTGGAAAAGACGAGCGCCGTTCCAGCCCGAATGTCTGATTGTTCAACCAATGCCTGCACGACATCAGTGATATCGAAGAAGTGGGGAGCTTCTTCAGTAGAGAGGGTTACCGTGGTACTCAACACGGTGTATTGACCACAAATCGTTCTTGTCTGCCTTTCCCTAGTATGCTTCTCTACAGGGACATACGTGCTTCTTGGACAGACTCTGTGTGAGCTTCCCATCAGAGCACCTCTCTTTGGGAAAGGAGAGGTAATGGAACTCCATGCAAGGAAGCTTTGGCACTGCTAGGCTCCGTCCCACGTTGCTGATCAAGGGAATGAGGAACACCGCTCTTGCGCGTGCGCCCCAAGCTCACCGGGCCAAGAGCACCATCACTTGGATAGACGAGGCGAGCTTCATTGGGAGGCAGCAGACTGGCGATCTCCTTGAGGACTTCTTCAAGAAAGTCGCTCTCAGGGACGGTTTTGACCACCTGTCCTTTTCGATAAATCACGCCCTTGCCACGTCCTCCAGCTAACCCCACATCAGCATCACGGGACTCTCCGGGGCCATTGACCACACAGCCCATTACCGCGACCTGGATCGGGGTCTGCACCTTTGAGAGCCGCTTCTCGACTTCGTTGGCAATCGTGAGCACATCGATCTCCACGCGGCCACAGGAGGGACAGGAGACAAAGGTTACTCCTCGATGGCGCAACTCCAAGGCACGCAGGATGTCATAAGCCACCGGGATCTCTTCTTCCGGTTCGGCAGTCAAAGAGACTCGGATGGTATCGCCGATGCCATCGCCAAGAAGTTGAGAGAACCCCACGGCTGACTTGATCGAACCGCTGACCAGGGTTCCGGCTTCGGTGATGCCCAAGTGCAGCGGCACATCACAGGCAGCGGCAAACTGGCGATAGGCTGCGATGGCGGTGAGCACATTGGACGATTTGAGCGAGACTTTATAGGTGGAAAAGCCCAGATCCTCGGCCCATCCACAGTACTCCAGCGCGCGCGCTACCATGCGCTCGACCAGCTGCTCGCGTTCACGCCGTCGCTCCTCAGCGGAATCAGTTCGCACCAGCGTGCCATCATCACGCATCTTCATCAAAACCTTGCGCATCTGCGGCCCGCGCTCAAGTGCATCAATGGAGCCGGAGTTGACGCCGATACGCAGGGCAATGCCAGCAGCACGAGCAGCACTGACAATTCTGGTGAACATCTCACGCCCACCGAGCAAGTTGCCGGGATTGATGCGCACGGCATCTACCCCCTGTTCGATCGCGAGCAGCGCAAGCTTTCCGTTATAGTGAATATCTGCAATGAGTGGAAGATGAATCTGTCGCTTTATCGCCCCTAACGCCTGGACATCCACTTCTTCCGGGCAGGCCACACGGACCAATTCGCAACCCACCTCTTCCAGTCGATGGATTTGCGCAACGGTTGCTTGGACATCGCGCGTATATGTCGTGGTCATCGACTGAACCGCAATGGGAGCATCTCCCCCAATCGGGACCGTCCCCACCAGAATCTGCCTGGTTGCTCTCCGCTTCATTCCTCGTCCTCTTTTCGCATATGCACCAGAGTCTCTGTCTGTGCTGTGTGCGGGTCATAGGCTTCCAGGTAACGAATGACCTCACGTGTTAAGTGGCTTGGCGTCGAGGCTCCCGCCGTCACAGCGACCCGTTTTTTCCCAGCTAGCCACTCTGGCCGGAGCTGAGAGAGGTCCTCGATCCGCACTGCCGGAACACCTGCGACCTCCTCAGAAACTTGCACCAGCCGATTGGTATTGTTGCTCCGCGGATCTCCCACCACAATTGTCAGCTCAGCTCCTTTTGCCTGAGAAGCGACCGCCTCCTGACGCTTCTGCGTGGCAGCGCAGATATCAATGTGAACCTGGACATGAGGATACTGCCCCTTGATATAGGCAATGAGCTGCTTTGTATCCCACTGGGAAAGCGTGGTTTGAGTCGTCACTGCTAATCGCTCTCGCCGCTGCAATTCGGAGGCAAGTGCGTCCACATCAGCCTCATTCTCGACCAGGAATATCTGTCCAGGAACTTCTCCTAGGACCCCCTCTGGCTCAGGGTGCCCACGCTTGCCGATGTAGAGAATGACATAGCCTTGTTGAGCCAACATAGAAACAAGCTGATGGGTCACAGTGACATCGGGACAGGTCGCGTCAATACAATGCAGGCCTTTCTCTCTGGCACGTGCTTTGACCAGAGGCGAGACGCCATGGGCTGTAAAGATGACGGTTCCTCCCGTCACCTGTTCAAGCAGATCCACCCTGTTAGGACCATCCAGGGTGATCACCCCAAGGGCAACTAATGCTTCGACAGCGTGACGGTTGTGAATGATCTGACCGAGGATATGGATTGGGCGCGGGACTCTGGTGTCTTTGACCGTCTGTTGGACCACTTGGAGGGCATCGACCACCCCATAGCAATAACCTCTGGGGCTAACCTTGATCACTTCCATCGACACATTCCTCTTCTCTGCCTTTCAAAATGTAGTAAAACATGTTGATTACGGTGAAAACATCCGCACACCGCACGGGATCGCCCGTGTGTGGCCCTATGCAGGGACGATAGTGGGCCTTGCACTGGCAAGTTACCGCTCTGCCTTCGAGCCTCTGGTTTCTCAGGTCATGGTGGCCTCGACATTTCCCCTTTTGGGTCACTGCAAGCCCTTGCCAATCACAGTATGGGATTCCTGACGAGTCAATGGGCTCGGTAGAAACAATTGTCGTTAAACTCTTTTTTGCTGCTAAGTAAAATACATGCCATTGATTTAGCAAAAATATCCTCGAGCATAACAAAAATTTATGCCATTAATATCTTGTGATTCAATGAATAGCTGTACATTCTAGCAGTATTGTAAAAGTAAGAGGATTATTGTATTATGGCAACCCTCCCCTTAGCAATCTATTTAAATATATACAACAAAGAGTTTTTATTGTCAACTTGTGTAACATTTAACTTCATAACTTGTGAGTTCAGCCCTCTGGGCTAGGCCTAGTCTTCGGTTGTCTTCATCTGACCTGCATGATTGAACGTGCTATAATAACCAGTGCATAACTATGCTCAAACAGGAGAAGCAAACATGGTCAATCAGACTGAAGAGACAACCCGTATTGAACGTGACTCAATGGGTGAGATGCGGGTGCCTCTACATGCTTATTATGGAGCTAGCACGCAGCGTGCTGTGCTCAATTTCCCGATTAGTGATCTGCGCTTTCCCCGTAGGTTTATCTGTGCACTTGGACAAATCAAGCAAGCAGCGGCGCAGGTGAATGCTCGCTTGGGGACAATTGAGAGCCATATTGCAGATGCTATTATACAGGCCGCTCAGGAAGTCATCGATGGTAAGCTCGATGAACATTTTGTGGTTGATATTTTTCAGACTGGTTCTGGCACTTCGACCAATATGAATGCTAACGAGGTGATCGCCAATCGAGCTAGCGAGTTGCTCGGAGGCTCACGCGGTTCGCGCAAAGTGCATCCCAATGATCATGTTAATTTTGGGCAGTCCTCTAATGATGTTATTCCAACAGCTATTCATCTTTCAGCTTTGGTGAGTATTGAGCGCGATCTAATCCCTGCTTTACAAGAGCTGCAAACGGCCTTGCAGAAGAAAGCTGACGAGTTTATGCCAGTCATTAAAACTGGTCGCACGCACTTGCAAGATGCGACACCGATCCGCCTCGGCCAGGAATTTTTGGGCTATGTTGGGCAGATTGAGCGTGGTATTGCACGTGTCCGTCATGCACAGAGCGAACTTTCAGAACTCGCGCTTGGCGGCACCGCTGTTGGAACAGGTGTCAATACACACCAAGAGTTTGCTGCACAAGTCTGCCAGCGTCTCTCAGAACTCAATGGGATTACGGTCTCTGAGACGAGCAATCATTTCCAGGCCCAGAGTACGCTGGATAATATCGTCGAGGCCAGTGGTGCACTAAATACGCTAGCCGTCAGCCTGATGAAGATTGCTAATGATATTCGCTGGCTTGGCTCGGGTCCCCGTGCTGGTATCGGTGAAATCGAGTTACCTGCCGTCCAACCTGGCAGCTCGATTATGCCTGGCAAGGTCAATCCGGTAATTGCTGAGTCGGTCTGTATGGTCTGTGCACAGGTCATGGGCAACCACACAACGATCACCGTAGCCGGACAATCTGGCAATTTCGAGATCAATGTGATGATGCCAGTCGTTGCTTATAACTTGTTGCAATCCATTACC
>CBJMBI010000375.1:0-4402 GCA_966427955.1 uncultured Ktedonobacterales bacterium | reverse complement strand
TCAGTTTGAATATGCGTTTGGACAGCTGATAAGACAGAACGGTCTGTATAGTTGAGGATGTTAATGATTAGCAGGACAATAAAGGCAGTCAATGCCTGTGTTTTGCTTGGCGGTGTTATTTTGCTATTTTTAGCTACCAATGGCTTAGTTATTGTTTCTAATGGCGATCCGGCCTCTTTTCTTCTGTCTTCTTGTCGCATTGTGAAAGAATGTGCCTCCTTTCCTTTCCTTTCTCTACTGTACGTAGCTACGCTAGTTTTGGTTGCCTTTTCCTCTAATGGCTAGGATCAATTGGGAATGGCGCAACAAAGCATCTGGCTAACGTCCATCTAAATGTTCGGAGGACCAGTGCTGCATTATCCCGTGCCATGTCATAGAGAGAAAAAGCCAAAAGGGCAGGGAAATGCTACCCTGCCCTATTTCTCTTTTCTCTCTTGAGATCTATTTAATACGTAGGTGTCCGTGAGAGATTTAGAGATTGACCACTTTGACGCCAAAGATGTCGCCTGCTCTCCTAATCTCTTGCAGAGCCCATTCAGGGATAGAGTTATCTACTGAAATAACCATGAGGGCTGGTTCAGTAGGACGCTCTACATCATAGGCGCGAGCCTTGCGCACACTTGGTCCAACGTCCATATGGCGGATATTCACCCTTGCTTTACCCAGAATTGTCCCAACGTGCCCAATCATACCTGGCTGGTCGATATTGCGACAGAAGAGAATATATCCTTCTGGCACAAATTCTGTCCAGTATCGTCCCACGCGTACGATGCGTGGCTCACCATGCATAACAGTTCCACTTAATACATCGATACGCTCGTCATTTGTCAGTGACGAAGCATGGCCGTTCTGGCTGATTACACGCAATGTGACCTGATTGGCGAATTCTGCCGGTGTCGTTGATTTCTGCTCAACGATTTCCACACCCCGTTCCTTTGCCAACAATTGAGCATTGATCAAATTCACATGGACTTCGGATACTGATTCCAATAGGCCCTTAATGAGAGCTGCTTGTAGAGGACGTAGGTCATAACTAGCAATTTCTCCACTATAAGACAACTCAATCTTGCTCAGTGGGCCTGGCTGTAATTGGGTATAGAGCCGCCCCATTTTTTCGAGCAGTGTCATATAGGGTTGCAGCGTCTTGAGCGTCTCGGGCAGAATAAGTGGTGCATTGACTGCTGCACGGGGCAAGCCACCGCGTAGCACCGAGACAATCTGCTCAGCCACATCTGTTGCGACTCCGACCTGAGCTTCTTCAGTTGAAGCGCCAAGGTGTGGAGTAGTGATCACACGCTCATGTGCTACTAGCTGCTTCAATAAGGCATTATCACGAATTGGTTCTTGACTGAAGACATCAAGGGCAGCACCTGCCAAGTAGTTTTCATTCAATGCCTTCAATAAGGCCTCTTCATCAATCAATCCGCCACGTGCGCAGTTAATGAGGCGAGCACCAGGTTTCATTAACCGCAATTCTCGCTCACCAATGAGTCCCTTGGTTCCCTGAGGGCCGCTTGTCAGAGAGGTATGTAATGTCACAAAGTCAGCCTGCTGGAGTACCTCTTCCATACTCATCATCGTCACACCAGCTTTGCGAGCTTGTTCTGGTGAGATAAAGGGATCGAATGCAATAATCTGCATTTCTAGTCCCTGGGCACGGCGTGCTACAGCCATGCCGACTTTGCCCAGTCCGATCACTCCCAATATTTTATTGCGTACTTCGACGCCCAAGAAACGACTCTTTTCCCATTTCCCAGCTTTCATATTAGCTACTGCTGCCGGAATATGGCGGGCCAGGGCCATCAGCATGGCAATAGTATGCTCTGCGGCAGCAATAATATTGCCAGTTGGCGAATTGACAACGATGATACCCTGGCGTGTAGCTGCCTCAGTATCAATGTTATCTACACCAACACCAGCGCGTCCTACAATCTTGAGATTAGTAGCAGCGGCTAGCACATCACTAGTAACCTGTGTCTCGCTTCGTACAACCAGTGCATGATAATCCCCAATAATAGCCTTTAACTCATCGGGTTTTAAGCCTGGGCGTTCATCAATTTGTGCCTCAGGCAACTGGGAATGGAGAAGGTCAATGCCTTCTTGAGCGATGCGATCGGTGATGAGTATCTTGATGAGTTGTATGCATCCGGCTGTCTTGGTTAATTCATCTTGTATCTGTGGCATGCTATCTTTTTCCTTCTGTGCACTAGCCTTTAAAACCAAATTCGCGCAAGCGTTTCTCTATAGCATCCAAAGTATGTACTAGATCACTATGTGTAAAGTAACCAAGGTGCCCTATACGGAACATCTTTCCCTTCATATGATCTTGCCCAGCTGCAAGGACGATGTGATCTTCTTCGCGTAATATCTTAAGGAATGCTTTGGTATCGATCCCTTCTGGTGTCAGTATTGCAGTGACAGTATTAGAGGCGTAGCGAGGATCAGCTAGTAGCTGCAATCCTAGCGCCTGTACACGTTGGCGCACATAGTGACCAGCACTCGCATGACGTGAGAAGATAGTTTCTCGTCCTTCAGCTAGCATCATCTCTAATGCAATATCTAATGCATAGAAAAGAGATACAGTGGGTGTTGCCGCATGTTGCCAGTTTGCCAAGTGTTTGCGGGCCGATGACCAGTCGAAGTAGAAACGTGGCAGCTTAGCTGTCTTATGGGCCTCCCATGCGCGAGGGCTAGCAGCAATCATCATCATACCGGGTGGTATCATCCAGCCTTTCTGGGAGCCTGTTAAAACCACATCAAGATCCCATTCATCCATCTCTAGAGGAATACAGCCAAGAGAACTAACTGCGTCAACGATGATCAATGCTTCAGGATTAATCTGACGAACTCGTGCTGCCAGTGTCTTGATATCGTTTGTAACGCCTGTGGAGGTCTCGTTATGGGTCATCAACACTCCCTTGAAAGGAGCGATCTCTTTGAGGCGTGCCTCGACCACAGATGGGTCAGCAGCTTGGCCCCAAGGAAACTCGATACGTGTGACTTGTAGTCCATAAGCCTCGGCGATTTTCGCAAGACGCGTACCAAAGTTGCCAATGATAACGGCGGCAACATGATCGCCGGGAGAAAAGACATTGACGACTGCACACTCTTGACCGCCTGTACCTGAAGCGGCATAAGTCAGCACAGGTGCTTCTGTCTGGAAGAAATATTGCAAGCGCAAAGTGACGCGCTTCATAATAGCGGAAAATTCAGGGCCGCGATGATTAATCATAGGTGCTGCCTGTGCCGCCATTACCTCTGGTGGAACCTGAGTGGGGCCAGGAACGCGCAAATTTTGTTGTGGAATAGGAGTACGGGCTTCTACCTGGGGTATTGGAATTCCTTTTTGTTGCTGAGTGGTCATTTACTTAATAACTGCCTTTCAAGTAGACGACTGTTGTGTTCTTTATACATGGGCATGCGGCAGATAACATCTGTTATCCGCCGCCCATACAGAGTATAGCATAAATGCCGAGGCATCGGCCAACAAAGTACCGTCAAGCAAGTGGTGTGCGCCAACAAGTTAATATTCTATTTTTGCAGCTTATGCCGAATATGGATTAAAATATCTATAGTTGTTCAATGAATATTGAACCATCTATAGTTTTTCCATCAGGATCATGCAGCTGAATAAGATTTTGCTTAAGCAGAAACCGCAAGGCCGATTTAAAATCTTGTTGATCAAGCTGAGTGAGATTGCCAAGTTCAGTAATGCTTTTCTTTCCGTTAATGGCAAAGTAGAGTTGGCGTGCTGACTTGTCGGTAATAGGAATAGCCTTAGCAAGAGGATTATTTGCTTGTATCTCTTGTATATCCTGTTTCCAGCATGGAATAAGATCATGGAGCATAAATTTCTGAGGTTGTACTGGATTATCAGCAGGGTTATCAGAGTTTGGCTTTGCAGCATTCGACAATAATCCACGATTCTTGGCGATGGACAGAGCATGCTCCAGAATATGATTAATAGTTGGTAGAAGGTTTGGATTGAGTGCATGAGATGTAAATAGAGAGACTGCCATCGTGAGCGGGGTAGGTATTATCTCGCCTGTGGGGTTATTGTTCATAAGGGGTGGGAGCAATATATTCTTTCTTAAAAAGAGGCATGCCCAGTAATTGAGATTATAGCGAGTGAGCAAATCAGCCTGAGACAAAGCAAAAATATTCCTGACAGATTGAGGGCTGACTCCGGATTTTTGAGTGAACACATCTCTTACTGCCTCGGTAACCTGTGCATTATCGACAATTTCTAGAGGGAACCACGTATTTTGACTAGCTGTAACCCGTAATTCAGCAGAATATTGCCCGGTGGTATGATGCTGATATGACCACAACTGTAGAACATCTATCTTCAAGCGTTGTCCGATGCAATGTGACAACCACAGAAACATCTCATCTATGTGGC
>CBJMBI010000374.1:0-4414 GCA_966427955.1 uncultured Ktedonobacterales bacterium | reverse complement strand
AAAATGGCAGAGATCAGTGAAGCTGCAGTCATGGACGCCCTTCGTGAGTGTTATGACCCTGAGATTCCCGTCAATATTGTTGACTTGGGTCTGATATATGGGGTTGACATTCAAAACGAAACTGGAGAGGTTAACATAACGATGACATTAACTGCCATGGGTTGTCCCATGGCGGGCGAGGTTATCTCTGAAGTCGAGATGCGTGTTGGGCAGGTCGAAAATGTTAAGACGGCCAAAGTTGAAATGACGTTCGATCCACCTTGGTCACCAGATCGTATGACAGAAGATGCTAGGTGGGAACTTGGCATGATTTAAGTTAAATTCATTGTCAATCTAGCCTGACTCCTCACTCTTCGCGAGTCAGGCTAGGTTTCCTCTTGCTTTGATACCTCTGTAGTTTGCAAAAGCCCTGAGGGACAAATATGTGTAAATTTGTCCCTGTTTCCCCCTAGAAGGGCATGATAACTTTCCCTACAATGCACTTAATAGGAACTTATTACTGTGAATTTGGTAATCGTTGGCGCATTGAGACGAGGGAGGTTTATTCTACTATGAATCAGACTCTACGACGAGTCATCATCTTGGGTACACCAGCTGTTCTAGGTATCTTGGATATCTTCCACCCAACATTTACAGGAGATGTCTTTAGTGGCCTATCATCCCGTCTGAATTGGTGGATTATCCTGCACATTCTACAATTGCCTCTTTTTTGTTTGCTTGCTCTCTCTGTCTATCTCTTGCTTGATAAAGTGCAGGGCAGATGGGCAGTACTCAGCAGAGTAGCTCTGGGCATCTTTGTCGCTTTCTATCCCGCTCTGGATGCAATTCTTGGGATAGGCGCGGGGATCTTGATTACTTATGGCAAAGAAACGGTAGGTATTATACAAGCCTCTGTCGAGGCTGCTCTTGACAACTACTTCGCGAGCCATATTGTAACGCTAGTTGGGGTCTTGGGTGGTTTTGCATGGGCGGTGGCGCTTCTGGCGGCTGTGCTTGCCCTCTCACAACCAGTGCGATCGCGTTGGCTGATGATCATCACAGTAGTATTAGCAGCCCTGGCTGTTTTTTACTATCAATTAATCCATCTCAATCTGATTCCTGAGGTTCTCTCTGTCACTAACTTGTCTCGGCTTGTCTTGTTGCTCGCGATTGCAGTTGGTCTGCTAGCTCGTCCCCATCTTGCAACAGGCTTACTGGTGATGGCAGCTTTCCTTTTTTCCATAGATCACGCTCCACCTACTGGTCCAGTTGCTTTGGCATGCTATTTTGTAGCTGCTTTGCAACTAGAATTCTTCCCGGAGGATGCTCCTCTCGTCAAGCAAGATGCTGTTTCTACTGAGAAAGACGTGATGCCTGCCAATGGAGATGGAGTTCCTACTGATGGTGTGGTCTCCCAGGAAGAGATAGTTCGTGAGAAGGATGTAGTTTCTGATCCTTCGTAAGGACATTTAGTGGCCACAGCTTGGCTTGCTCAGGCCATAGAAAACCCGCCCCTCAGCCAGAGGTTCGAACCTTGCGGCTTGTGGCGGGTTCTTTTGTGTCGGTTTGGGCAGAACCGTGATCTATTTCTCTCTATCTTCCAAGTGCTGTGCTATTCTGCTATACTAGGCCTAGATATTACTTCGAAAGGCTGTATGCACATGGCTGAGGATAAACAGCGAGCCAATCTGCACGTTCCATTGCCCGTGAGCCAAGAAGAAATCCGCGCCAGCACAGGACGCCGAAGCGCACTCTCAAATGGGCAATATTCTCCTCTCCTGATTGCATGTACATTGCTTTTAGTTCTCATGTTGTTGGTTGGGGGAAGTCTTATCCTCTATACTACTATCTATGTCCCCTATAAAGCTAGCTCTGACGCTAAGGCAACTGCTGTTACTCAGGCTACACAGGTGGCACATGCTAATGCTACCGCTTTTGCACGGCAAGCAGCAACTGCTGCAGTCGTTGAGCACGCTACCGCAGTTGCACTAACCCAACTCCAAAATGACTATACAGTCATCACTGCATCTCCTCCATATCTAAGTGATTCATTACAGACACCTTATGTGGCAGACTGGGATGTCAACCCAAACTGTAGATTCTTTGGCCAAGCCTATCACGTCACTAGCTCGATGCAGAAGACAATAGCGCTCTGTCTTGCTGCAAATACCTCTCTTAACAATCTTCGCGATTTTGCGTTCCAGATTCATATGAATATTCTCAGAGGCGATGGTGGAGGCATTGTTTTTCGTGCCAATACCATCGCCTCCCAGAATTATCTCCTCAAAATCTCTACCAAAGGTGAGTTTGAACTGGACTATTACCCAGACCAAACGGGCAAAAATGCACAAACATTAGCTAATGACTCAAGCACACTGCTCAAGGCAGGGCTCAATCAAGACAATACCATCTGCGTGATTGCTCGTGGTGATACCATAAGTTTCTATTTCAATGGTCATTATGCCACTACTGTAAAAGATAGCAACTTGGCCAGTGGTCAGATTGGTGTCACTGCTGATGATGGTACAAATGCTACCGAAGTAGTTTATACCCAGGCACAGGTTTGGAGAGTTTAGCCTGCTTGCTTTTGCCAACAAAATGGCGCGCTTGATCGCTTGATCCAGATCCTTGACAAAGGAGATTGGAGCTGCTATTCTTGTCAGAAATCCGCAATACTATACGGCACTGATTGGGACAAGTACCTCTTGTGAAGCCACATTTACAGAGAACTGCGGGAAGGTGCAACGCAGAGCTACAAACAAGAGCGAAATCCACCCAGGAGCCTGCGCGATAAGCGCCGACGGATGCCTCCGTTATCAGGCAAATCCAAGTTCTAGCAGAAAATGTTCAAGTGATGGATAGCAAGCATACTTGTATTGTACTTTTCTGTTGGAAAAATCAAGGTGGCACCACGATTTAGCGCAACTCGCGCCGTCGTCCTTCGCAACAGAGGGACACGGTGCTTTTTTTTGTGATACCTTGTAAGGGAGAAAGATGACTATGCTCGATTTAGCATTTATTCGCAACCATCCAGACCTTGTTAAGGAGGCTGCTCGCCTCAAAAATAATCCTATCGATATCGATGCACTGCTAGAACTAGACCAGCGTGTATTGGCACTCCAGCATCAGGTGGAAGAGATACGCGCCAAACAAAATCAACTCTCTAAGAGCATCCAGCAAGCAGCTAAAGAGAAAAATGTTGCGTTGCGTAATGAACTGATTGCAGAGGGCAAGCAGCTTGCTGAGCAGATTAAGCAACTGGAGCCGCAGTTAGCTCAAACCATTGAACAACGCTACAACATGCTTCTGCTCGTTCCCAACATTCCTGATTCAAAGAGTCCTGTCGGCAAAGATGAAAATGACAATGTGCCCATCAAATATTGGGGAGAACCAACCACCTCGGATGGCCTCCTAGATCACTATGAACTGATGCAAAAGCTTGATCTGGTGGATATCGAACGTGCTGTTAAGGTCGCTGGCAGCCGCAGCTATGTCCTCAAAGGTGATGCTGCTCGTCTGGAACTGGCACTGATCAATTTTGCCATAGATCGCATGGCTAGCAAGGGGTTCACACCACTCATTGTTCCAGCGATGGCACGTGATTTCTGCTTTATCGGCAATGGACAATTTCCCAAAGGGCGTGATCAGGTCTATGAACTTGTAGATCAAGATTTATTCTTAGTTGGTACAGCAGAGGTCTCGATTACTGGCATGTACAAGGACGAAATTCTCAAAGCTGAAGACCTGCCTCTGAAATTCGTCGGTTACTGTCCTTGCTTCCGCCAAGAAGCTGGTACCTATGGGAAGGATACGCGAGGAGTCTTCCGTATTCACCAGTTCAATAAAGTCGAGCAATACATCATCTGCAAAGCAGACCATGAGGAGTCAGTACACTGGCATGAGCAATTGCTAAAAAATGCAGAAGAGTTGATTCAGGCCTTAGAGATTCCGTACCGTGTTGTGAATGTGTGTACAGGTGATATGGGAGATGGAAAAGTTGGAATGTATGATCTAGAATGCTGGGTTCCAAGCGAGAATCGCTATCGTGAGACTCATTCCTGCTCGTATCTCCATGATTGGCAGGCACGTCGTGCAAATATTCGTTATCGAGATGAGGATGGGAAAGTCAGATTTGTTCACACACTCAACAATACAGCTATTGCTACACCACGTATTCTCATTCCACTCTTGGAGACACATCAGCAGGCAGATGGTAGTGTTCGTATTCCGGAGGCTTTGCGCCCCTACATGGGAGGCCAGCAATTCATTCGTCCACGATTGGGCTAGTCTGTACATACAATCCGAGACACTAATGTATTGCTGGACCCACCCTTAGGCTACAGCGCCATTGGTGAGGAGGAACATGCCAAACATGCCTAATTCGCCGGGGTCATCGTGGGAATGGAACATGTAGCTCCCAGGAGTAAAGTGTTTC
>CBJMBI010000373.1:0-4434 GCA_966427955.1 uncultured Ktedonobacterales bacterium | reverse complement strand
GTGCTCGGATCACGGCTGTCGATCAAGATGGACGGAACTTCATCGATGATGTTGGTGAAGGCGACTTGTGGTTCTTTCCCGCAGGTATTCCACATGCGATCCAAGGACTCAAAGAAGGCTGCGAGTTTCTGCTGGTGTTTGATGATGGGAACTTCTCCGAGAACTCAACCTTTTTGCTGAGTGACTGGTTTGCACACACACCCAAAGAGGTACTCGCCAAGAACTTTGGCGTTCCTGAGAGCAATTTTACTGATCTCTCATTCCAGAACCGCTATATCTTCCAAAGTAAGGAACCTGGTTCACTCTCATCAAGCAAGGTTTCTAGCCCTAACGGCACTGTACCGAAAAGCTTCAGTTATCGGATGCTAGCGCAGAAGCCGATTAAATCCCAAGGCGGCACGGTACGTATCACCGACTCAACGAACTTTCCTGTCTCGACCATCGCAGCGGCGTTAGTGGAGATTGAGCCGGGCGGCCTGCGAGAAATGCACTGGCACCCCAATACCGATGAGTGGCAATATTATATCCAAGGAAATGGGCGCATGACTGTGTTCGCCGCCGATGACAAAGCTCGTACCTTCGATTATCAGGCAGGCGATGTAGGCTATGTGCCGCTGGCTATGGGTCACTACATTGAAAATACTGGTAATACGACATTGCGCTTCCTGGAGCTGTTCAAGAGTAACCGCTATGCAGATATCTCACTTAACCAATGGATGGCACTTACTCCACCTGCACTCGTTCAGGATCATCTCCATTTCAATCAGAAGGTGATGAACGCATTACAGAAGCAGAAGAGGCCCATGGTTCTGTAACGTAGCGCTGGTAGCGAGTATTGGCCTGACTCTCGTTTTTCCGCCCATGAAAAACATGGTCAGGCTTCTTGTAAAAAAACAGGCCTGAATGGCGGAGATCTTCTGGCTCGGGGTATGATAAAATTGAGAAGATACATAGAAAAGAGGGACTAGCAATGCAGCTACAAAATAAAACTATTTTAGTGACCGGAGGAGCCTCCGGCTTGGGTGCCGCATGTGTGCGATTAATGACACAATCTGGAGCCAAGGTGCTCATTGCCGATCTGAACAATGAGGCAGGAACGGCTCTCGCTACCGAACTGGGACAAGCGGCTACCTTTGTGCAAACGAATGTTGTGGAAGAGGCAGATGTTCAAGCTGCTGTACAAACAGCCTTGGAGAGATACGGAGGCATACATGGAGCAATTAATTGTGCTGGGATTGCCGTAGCTGAAAAAGTCCTGAGCAAACAGGGACCAAGCAGTCTGGCATCTTTTAGTAAAGTCATTAGCATCAACTTGATTGGCACATTTAATGTCATCCGTCTCGCATCCGCTGCAATGACCGAGAACCAACCTGAGGAGAGTGGTGAGCGCGGCGTGATTATCAATACAGCTTCAGTAGCTGCCTTTGATGGACAGATTGGGCAAGCAGCTTATTCGGCCTCTAAGGGAGGCATTGTGGGCATGACGTTACCGATTGCTCGCGAATTGGCCCGCTATGGTATTCGCGTGATGACAATTGCACCGGGCATTTTCAATACGCCGTTAATGGCATCATTACCAAAGGCGGCACAGGCCTCGCTTGCTCAACAGGTCCCTTTCCCACCACGCTTGGGTGAACCTGCGGAATATGCTGCGCTGGCAAAGCATATTTTTGAGAATGTCATGCTCAATGGCGAAACGATTCGCCTGGATGGAGCACTTCGTATGGGAATACGATGATATGAATCTTTTGCTGTTTAATTCTCTAATACAGCGTTTGCGCTAATGTAACTCATGTTGTTGAAAGGAGGCCACCAATCAATGGGCGGAAAGGCCTCCTTTCAATGTCCCTTTGGCAATATCCAGCAACCGTTCTTTTACAGTATTCTTTGTTATCCTCTACTCTTCCAAATAGAGTTCTACTCTGTCCGTCGTCCAGATGGCAACGCCTGAACCAAAAAAGTCTGCATCTTCTGTCCAGATGGGACAGTTGAGTAGTAGGGAACATGCCACGATAGGCCAGTCATCAATATCGCGCTTTCTCATTCGTTTTCTGGCGGCATTCTGGTACAGACCGTATATCTCTTTATCAAGAACATTCACCGTGCGTACTACTGCATCCAAGCTTGCAATGGAGGTTTGTTCGTCTATTCCCCGCTTCTGAAGGAGAGGAGGCAGATACTTATAAGCGTCGGCAACACAGATTTCCGGGGTAAAAAAGCGCACGAAAGGCGACATCTTTTCAAGCAGGTCTGGCACCCGTATTCCCAATGTTGCACGAATGATGATATTTGCATCTAATATTAGAGATTTTTCTCTGCTCACTCAGAGCGCTTTCCTTCACGAGTATGACGAAAATCAGCTACAACCTCATCTTCAGTGGTATTCTGTTGAGCAAGCAAAGTTTCCATTTTTTTTGCTGCTTCCTGTAATGCCTTGAAATCCTCTGATGTCGGGTCAGTATGCACAGGGATATAGTATCCTATCGTTCTGCCATGATTGGTAACGGCCAGGGTTTCCGCAGCAAGGTATTTAGATATGTTATTGCGAAATTCGCGGATGCCAACTTTGGTGATGATGTGTTCCATGAGTAACGCCCCCTTTGTGCTACATTGTAGCACATTTTTGGCTGAAAGGCAATTTTGTAAAAAGCTGCCTGCTGTCTTCTGAGGCGATACGGGAAGGGCAAGTTCAAAAATCTCAGCTAGATCTTCCGTAAATGAGTGAGGTTAATGGCGAGTCCATAACTGACGGTTCGATGGTGGGATACGCATGGCACCTCGCTGAGAGGTAAACAGACGAGCTAATGGTCTGTGACTGAAGTGCTTGAGAGTATCTTTAGCACCGACCCTCTAGCCCGCCTTCATAAAATGTAAAAAAACTAGCATTTGATATATTTGTTATTTTTAAATGATATTGATTCATAATGAGCAATTGCCTTGAATATCTTCCCCTCCGAATTGAGCATCAGTAGCTCTGCTCCCATTTTTCCCAGGACGGCATGATAGTAAATCACGATGCTTCCAGGACTTACCAAAACGTTAACAAGCTTGAAGTGAAGGTCTGGGATCTTTTCCAATGCAAGCTGCCAATATTTGCTCACTTCCTTCTTCCCCTTCAGTGTGCCACTCGGATTTCCGGTAAATTGAGAAATAAAAGGGGATGTCATCTCAAAGTCGTCTGTGTAATGAGAAAGGACTCGGTTTAGGTCATGAGAATTCCACGCCTCAATCCAGTCGTCAGCCAAAGCCTCGGCCCGCCTGGAAAACAACAGAATCTCTTCATCCGGTTTTTGCTGCATCAGAGGCTTTTCCTTTCCTGAAGTGTTGGCCTGGAGACTTCGTCTGGCATAAGAAGCTGGCGAGTACGCCTGCGGAGGAGCTGTTCAGCCTCGTCCCCCAGAGCCTGAATGACTGCTCCGGCAGAACGTTGTTGGGTAACCAGCCCAACAGCTTCTCCCGCATAGAGAAAGGCCAAGTCGTAGTTTTCGCTCGCAACAGCCTCTGCGAGCTGTTGACGCGCGTCGGTGGCCTGTGATAACGCCTCAATTTGAGCATCCCATTGCTCCGTGAACCGATTGCGCAGCGCCCGACCAGGATAGCATGCTGGCCAGGAGAGTCCCTGAGCTACATCAAACACACGTGTTACCGTTGTATCTGTTTCCTGCGCTTGTACCAAGCGCGAGCGCGCCTGCTCCGAGTTCTCGCATTCAGGAGAGGCCAGCAAACAGGTGCCAACCCAGACACCCTCCGCCCCGGCAGCCAGCGCTGCGGCAACACCTCGCGCAGAGGCAATGCCGCCAGCTGCGATGACAGGGACCTCTACTGCTTCCAGTACCGTTTGCAACAGTGGCAGCGTACTTACCGGACCGCTAAGGTGTCCTCCCGCCTCTACTCCTTGTACGACGACCAGATCGACTCCTGCCTGCACGGCCTGGATGGCTTCAGCACGCGAATTCACCTGGGTCGCAAGCAAGATGCCATGCTGATGCACCAGCTCGACATATGGCGCAGGAGAACCAAAAGAAAGGGAAAGAAGAAAAGGCGAGACCCCAATCGCTGCATGTAGCAAGTCCGGACGTTTCTCGACCGCCCAGGTGTGCATCCCGATCCCGAAGCGGAGCTGATCCGTCCCGCGAGCGATGGCCGCCTCCTGCACCAAGACCTCAACTGACTCGGTGCTGCCAATCCCGATCATACCTAGTCCTCCTGCCTGCGAAACGGCATGAGCCAGACGGCCCCGGCCTACATAGGCCATCGGAGCGCCAATAATAGGGTAACGGAAAGAAAAAGCAGTTGTTAGATAGGTATGAAGCATAAGCCACTCCTCTCTACTGGTTGCGAATGCACATTCCATCTCTGGAATGTGCCACGAATAGGAATTTATTGGCTCGTGCGCCTCTCTTTTCAGGCATCCGAGCAATGGAAGAGTCCTGG
>CBJMBI010000372.1:0-4448 GCA_966427955.1 uncultured Ktedonobacterales bacterium | reverse complement strand
AGCACGTTTATCTGGGGAACAAAACACTAGATATGGAAATTTGATAGATACCGAAGCATATAAAGCAGTAGAAAATATTCTTAAAGATGAGTTTGAGCCATGGCTAAAACAAAAGAAGAAAGAAGAAGCTCCAACTACACAACTACTCAACCGTCTTCGTGAGGCTGTTTCTAGGCTAAAGCATAGCGGGCAGAGAGAGAATTTGTCTAAGCCTGAATCGAACTCCCCACTATCTCAGGATTGATGACCAACTGCTACTGTATCAGAAACCTTCTACAGCAGCAGCATGGCATCGCCAAAACTGAAAAAGCGGTAACGCTCACGAATCGCCTCTTGATAGGCTTGTTCCATTAAGCCTTTACCCATGAAAGCGCTGACTAGCAAAAGAAGGGTTGAACGAGGCAAGTGAAAATTGGTGATCATAGCATCAACAGCATGGAAGTGATAACCAGGAGTGATAAAGAGGCGTGTATGTCCGTGGTAAGGCACAACCTGCCCATCATGCATACTCGCAATGCCCTCTAAGACACGGACAGAAGTTGTGCCGACGGCGATGAGGCGTCCTCCTGCCTTGCGTGTCTCATTGATCAGTTCCGCAGTAGGTGCATCCAGTTCGATTTCCTCGCTATGCATTTTGTGTTCACTGACATCCTCACACTCAACTGGACGAAATGTGTCGAGTCCCACATGCAGCGTCACAAAGCCAACGCGAATCCCTTGCTGCCGGAGTTGATCGAGCAGTTGAGGAGTAAAGTGCAGGCCAGCTGTAGGTGCTGCTGCCGAACCCCTAATACGAGCATAAACGGTCTGGTAGCGCTCGGGATCATCAAGAGTCTCATGAATATAAGGAGGAAGAGGCATGCGTCCAATTTCGTCGATGCGCTCACGAACGGTCAGCATGCTGTAGGGATCTGTACTTGGATTGGACTGTCCGGCGGGGGCAGTGAAGCGCACAAGACGTCCACCAGCTTCCGTACGTTGCAGGATTTCAGCCTGGAGTCTGACCTCGTCTGTTTGGTTACAAAACTCGATGCGTGCACCTTGATGTAAGCGACGCCCAGGGCGTACGAGTGTTTCCCAACAGTCTAGGCCAAGATCGGGACGCTCAGTTAACAATAGGACCTCGACAGCACCGCCAGTCTCAGCACGCCGCCCAAGCAAGCGAGCTGGAAGAACCCGGCTCTGATTAGCGATGAGCAGATCACCAGGACGGAGGTAAGCGCCAAGGTCACGAAAATGACGATGCTCCCATGTTCCGCTGGCACGATTTACCACCAGCAAGCGTGAGGCATCGCGTGGTTCAATTGGTATTTGAGCTATTAATTCAGACGGTAAATCATAATCAAAATCACTAATCTTCATCAATTAACTTTCCACACTTCGAGATCTTAAACCCAAATGTTCATAGGCTGCTGGCATAACGACACGCCCGCGGGGAGTTCGAGCGATAAAGCCTAATTGCAATAGATATGGCTCATAGACATCTTCGATTGTGTCTGTATCCTCGCTAGTGCTAGCAGCCAGGGTATCCAGTCCGACGGGACCGCCATTAAATTTTTGAATGATTGTGAGCAGCATATTACGATCAGTCTGATCGAGCCCGATTTCATCAATCTCCATAGCATCAAGGGCAGCTCTAGCGACCTCCTTCGTAATCACACCATCAGCCTTGACCTGTGCATAATCACGCACACGCTTGAGCAAACGGTTGACGATACGCGGCGTACCACGAGCCCGACTAGCAATTTCTTCAATCCCATCACTGTTGGCGGGCACCTTGAGGATCTGAGCTGAACGTTTCAGAATTTGCTTGAGTGCATCGACCTCATAATATTCCATACGATAGATAGCCCCAAAGCGATCACGCAAGGGAGCAGTGAGAGAGCCAATGCGTGTCGTTGCACCAACAACGGTGAAGGGAGACAAAGTGAGCCGAAGAGATTTCGCGCTAGGACCTTTCCCAATCATCACATCTAGTGCAAAGTCCTCCATTGCAGAGTACAGACGTTCCTCAACTGGACGTGGTAGCCGATGGATCTCATCAATGAAGAGAACCTCGCCCGGAAGCAGCGACGTAAGGATCGAAGCAAGATCACCAGCATGTTCAACCGCAGGGCCAGAAGTCGTACGGAGATTGACGCCCATTTCGGCAGCAATAATATTACAAAGCGTCGTCTTTCCCAGTCCTGGTGGACCATAAAGTAGGATATGATCGACAGCCTCATTGCGGCGACGTGCAGCCTCCAACAATATACTCAGGTTCTCTTTGATTTTCTCTTGTCCGATATATTCAGCCAGACGTCGAGGACGCAAACTGCCCTCTATTGTCTGTTCTTCTTCGCTCACATGTGCCGAAACAAGGCGCTCCCTCATAGCAAACCCCCGCGTGAAACTGACGTTCTATAACCTGTGTGATTATTATACCATGGCTTTGAGCTAGGGGTCTATACATGGGGCTTTGTGCTCAGAGATTTGCTTGGAGAGTCCACCAGGATGCGTCTTGTATTGTTAACCATTAAGGTTGTTTTTGATATTTTTTTCATAATTTTCTATATCTTTTTCTGTTACTTCATATGTTGGGGTTATCGCAGTATATGATTGATTTTTTAGCTTTTCTCCTTTTATATTTTCTATAACATGCTCTAATCCTGCGACAACAAAAATCTTATTATTAGGAAAAGATATTCTCATATTATTAATAGTATCTAACATTTTTTTATTTCTTATATCATCTAACTTTTGTAATTCTCGAAGAGACTTTTCTTCAAGTGATTTGTCGTCTTTTTGATTAGGAAACTCTTTATTTAGCAAAAACCGGCGTATTTCGGACTGAAAATTATATGCATCTATATCATCCCACCCGTAAATTTCAATGTCTTTCATGAATGGTTTAATTTTACCTGTATTTACCCATTCGCGATATGCAGATTTATGTCCTTTTTCCTTTATCGCTTGGCTTATTTCATCATTCGTCAAAAGTCCAAAATCAAGCGCTTTACCTAACTCCTCAATAGATTTGTTTTCTTTTTTACCTGCTTGCGTCCCTTCAACCAAAACGATATCACCACTTTTTGCATGAGTATTAATAAAGTCAACAATATCTTCATTATGTTGACGTATATGGGCTTCTCCCAAAAGGATAATTTTAGCCTTTGCTAATTCTGTGTTCCCGCCAAGGTGTTTAAAGTTCTCCGGTACATCAACGATCCCACCCAAGTCAGATGAGTTCCCCACATCACTTTGCTGAGTTTTATCCTGGGATTGTTTTGCTTTAAATTCATTCAATTTTGCTCTTGATGGATCATATACGGGTTGACCATGCTCTATTTGACTTTTATTCTTGTTATCTCCTGTTTCTTTGGAGGAATTCCCTTCATGAA
The DNA here is from genome assembly GCA_966427955.1 of uncultured Ktedonobacterales bacterium. Classification (GTDB taxonomy): domain Bacteria; phylum Chloroflexota; class Ktedonobacteria; order Ktedonobacterales; family Ktedonobacteraceae; genus DASYAN01. The sequence goes on along the minus strand of CBJMBI010000372.1, from coordinate 1,068 downwards.
AGAGTCTTCTTAGCATTGAGTATTTTCCTTTCTGTATGTGAGCAATTACTCAAAGTACCCAACTTTCAAAAGACGAGACTGCTAATACTAATCCTAATGACCTTCAAAAAGCCTCAAGGAGTCTTCACCATAAACGGAAGTGTTCTTGAGAGAGCCAAACCTCTTAAATCGGTTTAGTACAAGTTCCTCTTTGAAATATACTCTCCACAGAATATCTTTATCCAGGCCATTCTGTAGACAACTATGAGACAACTTGGCAACGAAAGCATCATTTGCTTTTCCTTTGCCGTGGGTCATGCTGATGGTGGTGAAGACGATCTTCCTGAGCATCGCGTCTCAATGGCTTGTGGGGCTCGTTGGAGCGTCGGTTTGCATTGAAATACAAGGAGGACTTTGCCTAATCGCCTGAAAGTCCTAGTCTGGTGAAGAATCTTGTCTCTTTATTCGTCATACTGTTGTATCCCTTGTCAATAGATATCTTTGACTACATACAAGAAGGAGATGAAGTACGATGGAACGCTCATCGTTTGATAAGAACATTGCATCTGATCAGGAAGCACTTACCCCCTCTGAGTCAGCATGGCCACTGGATGCATTCTCTCTTGAGCATTGGGAGGCAATGAAGTCGCAATTGATGTCTCGTCGTCACCTTTTGACGCTCATAAAGCTTAGTAGTGGAGCCGCTGCTAGTGCAACTCTTCTCGCCGCTTGCTCTTCCGCCGGAAGCCAGACAGCCTCTAATAGCAGCGCGACTTCAGCGACACAAGTACCAGCAGCGACACAGGCTTCGACAATGCAAGCATCAGCAGCAAATGTCTTGGCAAAAGTTGCGGACATACCAGTAAATAGTGCTAAAACCTTTCCTCTTTCTAATCAGAAGAACCCCGGAGTGATTGTTCACCTTCCTGCTCAGAAATTTGTAGCCTTCGACACGACCTGCACCCATATGCAATGTGAAGTATCCTACAACCCTTCAAGCAAACTCTTAGAGTGTCCTTGTCACGGTGCAAAGTTCGATCCCACGAATGAAGGGAAGGTTATAGAAGGACCAGCGCAGACGCCTTTAAC
>CBJMBI010000371.1:0-4450 GCA_966427955.1 uncultured Ktedonobacterales bacterium | reverse complement strand
GGGACGAGTAACGGTGTGTTGGTGCATTCAGAGAGCGAGCGGTTGGTGGAAAGCTCGTATGGCTGCTCCGTGAAAAAGACCCCTGATGCTGCAAGAAGAAATCGTCATAAATAACGAGAGTAAAACTCTGTCGGCTGGCCTCCGTTAGTGGGCTGTTACAGGGAACATCATTGATGTTCTGTAGCCGAGGCCTATGATTGAAACATAGGCGAATGAAGGTGGTACCACGAGAGCGTATTTGCTCTTCGTCCTTTGAAGAGGATGAAGAGCTTTTTTTGTACCGAAATCATTGCAACGAAACGAGTAGAAATTAGTAAAAGAGGAGAAATAAGCAATGGCACATTGTCCTGAATGCGATGCTGAAGTAAGCGTCCAGGGTTTGCTGGTTGGTGAGATCATTTATTGCTCTGATTGTAACGCAGAATTAGAAGTGATCAATGTAGAGCAACCTGAAGTAGCCCTTGCCCCGCAGGTTGAGGAAGATTGGGGAGAATAACTCTATGCGTCTGGCTATCCTGACATCGCGAGTCCGTGTGGAAGAGAAATTGCTGATCGAGGCTCTGCAGCGGCGCGGCGTCGAATTCGATATTATCGACGATGGCGAATTGCTCTTTGATCTAGCTCAGCCTGGTGAGCGATGGCGTGCATATGATGCTGTATTCTGTCGCAGTGTCAGCCAGTCACGTGGGTTAGCTGTGTTGCACGTCCTAGAGAACTGGGGTATTCCAGTATTCAACTCAGCGGCAACAACGGCAACCTGTAACGATAAATTGCTAACCACGCTGGCTCTGTTACGGGCTGGTATTCCAGTCCCTCACACCATGCTGGCATTTGACGAGCCAAGAGCTATTGAGGGCATTGAAACCCTGGGCTATCCCGCTGTCATCAAGCCTATCTCTGGTTCGTGGGGCCGTCTGCTATCACGCATCAATGATCGTGATGCGGCTGAAGCAGTTATTGAGCACCGTGAGACCCTTGGTTCTTATCAACATCATATTCATTATATTCAAGAATATGTTACTAAGCCAAAGCGTGATATCCGAGCCTTTGTCGTGGGAGATCGAACGATCTGCGCAATTTATCGTGCAAGCGAGCATTGGGTAACCAATACTGCTCGTGGAGCAGTGACCAGCAATTGTCCTGTAACTCCCGATCTGGATAGCCTATGTATTCGTGCAGCCCAAGCCGTCGGCGGTGGTATCCTGGCCGTTGATGTATTAGAGGATGAGGAGCGGGGATTGCTAGTTAATGAGATTAATGCCACGATGGAGTTTCGCAATAGTATTGCGCCAACAGGGGTCGATATTCCGCATGAGATGCTTGAGTATATATTGAGTCATGTACGAGAAGAGGTGTTGCGGTGAGTCGTGTACGTGTTGCCATTGTTGGAGGATCGGGCTATACCGGAGGCGAACTCATCCGGTTACTGCTTTTCCATCCGCAGGTGGAATTGACACAGGTGGCCTCTAGTAGTCATGCTGGACACTTTGTGCATAGCACCCATCCGAATTTGCGCAAGCTTACAGCCATGCGTTTTTGTCATCCCGATGATTTGGCCGCATGTGACGTAGTATTTCTCTGCTTGCCGCATGGCATGTCTGCTAGTGCTATTGAGCGCTATCAAGCTATTGCTCCGCGTATCATCGATCTGTCTGCCGATTTCCGTTTGCGCTCGCCAGAACTCTATCAACGCTGGTACGGGCATGAGCATCAAGCACCGCAGCTGTTGTCGGAGGCGATCTACGGACTACCCGAATTGCATCGCGAGGAATTGTCAGAGGCGAAGCTGGTCAGTGGCACCGGTTGTATGGCGACAACGGCAATTCTGGGTCTGGCCCCACTTTATCGGGCAGGCATTGTGAACCAGGACATTCCGCTTGTTGTCGAGGCCAAGGTTGGTTCTTCCGCTGCTGGAGCAACTCCTGGCGCGAGTAGTCACCATCCTGATAGAAGTGGTGCTGTCCGTTCATTTGAACCAACTGGTCATCGCCATACCGCTGAACTTATTCAAGAACTTGGACAGCTGAGCCCAACGGACGCGAAGATTGATAGTCAATCGGGGGCCCCTACATCTTCAGCCGATAAATCGGATGGTCTATCGAGTTCTCTTAGACTGTTATCGCAGACGGTAGCTTTTTCGGCCACAGCGATCGAGCTGGTACGCGGAATTCTTGTTACGGCCCATGTCTTTCTCAATGAACGCTTGGATGAGCGTGCTCTCTGGCGTATCTACCGCGAGGCCTATCAGCGTGAGCCATTTATGCGCCTTGTCAAAGAACGCAGTGGTGTCTATCGCTATCCCGAGCCAAAAATTTTAGCAGGAAGTAACTTCTGTGATGTTGGCTTTGCACTGGATGTAGAGCAGCAGCGAGTCGTAGTCATGTCTGCCCTTGATAACCTGATGAAAGGGGCAGCTGGTAATGGAGTACAAGCTCTCAACTGTATGTTTGGTTGGGAGGAGACATTAGGATTGACCTTCCCTGGATTACATCCCGTTTAAGTTGTTTAAGAGCGTGATGATAAGGAGAATAATAATGGTATTTAGTAACAATTCGTGTAATAATCAGGCTGATCGACGCGATTTATCGCCAATGGGAGGAACCCCAAGTTACTATCAAGAATTTGCGTCCGCTACTTCCTCCTCGACTCTTGTCATAAAGATTGGTGGAGGCGCTGGTGTTGCTACAACCAATATCATTCATGAGGTTGCCCAATATGTTGCGGAAGGCCAGCGGGTTGTTCTCCTCCATGGTGGCTCTGATCTTACCAATACGCTCTGTAAGCAGCTTGGCCATACTGTTCGTATGATCACCTCGCCTAGTGGCATGACTAGTCGCTATACCGATAGCGAAACGTTGCGTATCTTCGCGATGGCGGTAGGCCAGATTAATAGCGAATTAGTTGCAGGCTTGCAGCAGCAGGGAGTAAATGCTATTGGCTTGACCGGTGCTGATGGTCGATTGCTGGTTGCCCGTCGTAAAGCTGTCGTGCGCTCAGTTACGCCAGAGGGACGTGTGCAAATCTTGCGTGACGACTATACTGGACAGATCGAACAGGTGAATGCTAATCTGCTTGAGCAATTACTGGATGCTGGCTATACTCCTGTTATTGCGCCATTAGCTTTAGGTTATAATGGAGAGCGCCTTAATGTTGATGGAGACCGTGCAGCTGCTATGGTTGCTAGTGCCTTGCATGCCGATTCCCTCGTGATTATGACCAATGTCCCGGGACTCCTGACAGATCCACAGGATGGAAACACCCTCATTCAAACCATTCCAGCTGATCAGCTTGAAGACTATATGCACTATGCTAAGGGCCGTATGCGCAAAAAACTGCTTGGAGCGCAAGAAGCTTTACAAGGAGGTGTCTCGCGTGTATGTATTGGAAGTGAGTCACTACGTGCAGTTGTTGAAGGCTCTGGAACTGTAATTACAAGGACGCAGGTCGCGGACGCGCTAAAGCTGGCCCATACGCTTTCGGGCAATGAAATGCCAGAACGAGTTTTGAGCGTCTTGTAGGGAGATAGAAGGCTAATGAGCACAATCATCGACGTTGAAAATACATATACCAGTGGCGTCTATGGCAAGCGCCAGATAGCTATCGTGCGTGGGAAAGGCGCTCTCTTATGGGATACTGACGGCCATGAGTATATCGATTGTGCTGGAGGTCATGGAGTTGCCAACATTGGTCATGGACGTACAGAAATAGCTGCTGTGCTAGCTGCCCAAGCTCAGCGTCTGATAACCTGTCCCGAGATCTTTTATAATGATGTACGTGCCCGTCTCCTTGAGCGGTTAGCCCAGATTACTCCAGAAGGAATCACAAACTTCTTTCTATGCAATAGTGGGACAGAAGCTGTCGAAGGAGCGCTGAAGTTTGCACGTCTGGCAACTGGGCGAACGGGAATCGTGGCAACCTTGCGAGGTTTCCATGGCCGCACAATGGGTGCTCTTTCCACAACCTGGGAGCCACATTATCGCGAACCCTTCACTCCACTCATTCCTGGTGTGACTCATATCCGTTACAATAATATAGAAGCTGCGCAATCAGCTATTACCGATGAAACTGCGGCTGTGATCATTGAGCTAGTCCAGGGTGAAGGTGGTGTTCATATCGCACATGATCAGTACGTGCGAGAGCTTACAGCGCTCTGTCATGAACGTGGAGCCTTATTGATTATCGATGAGGTGCAAACAGCTTTTGGCCGCACTGGCCGTCTCTTTGCCTGTGAGCACTATAACTTGCAGCCGGATATTCTCTGTCTTGCCAAATCGCTTGCAGGTGGTATCCCGATGGGAGCAATTGGCTTGGGACAGCGTGTGATGGAGAGTGGGCGTATTACCAAGGGAGTTCATGGTTCTACCTTTGGTGGCAATCCTCTAGCTTGTGCTGCTGCCTTGGCTACACTTGATATTCTTGAACAGGAAAAACTAGTCGAGCGAGCTGTAGA
>CBJMBI010000370.1:0-4451 GCA_966427955.1 uncultured Ktedonobacterales bacterium | reverse complement strand
GAATGCTCATAGGTAACAGTATCCCGCTCTTGTATACTTTTGGCAAACGAGAGAAGAACTTTTCGGGTCTCTGTCTCTCTATCTATGTATGATACATATTTTGCTGCCACCATGGTGTTCTCCCACTCTCCTAAGAATTAAGGTTTTACTATATTTAATAGAGTATATAGTGGCAAACACTATTGCTGTCAAATACGTATAAACTCTCAGGCCAATACACAAAGCTATACTAATGGGCTATTCTAGCGGCAGGAACTATCATCTTGTATAGTCTCCATGCACTGATGAGCGCCCTTTAGGGATCAGAGATGTTCCGCTGATCTCATGCAAGCAGTCCTCTTTTGAAAAGAGAGGAGCTTTAGCTCAGAGGACAGGATCAGCGTGTGATTCTTCTGCTATTCCCCAAATAGTCCCTCTTTCTATCCTGATTCGTTTTTAATCGCCACCTTTTATGATAGACTCAACTTGGGACGAGTGTATTTTTACTTTGATGAGAAGTGGTTACGATGGAGAGAAACGGACGTGAAAGACAACCTGGAAGCGAAAGCATCACCTGTGCAAAATGAAACTGTGCAAAAAGATCATCACGATGATGTTATTACTATCGTGTTGACTGCTGATAACCATCTTGGCTATGCAGGGGTTGGCCAGCAGCCACGCAAGCGGGAGGAGCGTCAAAAGCGTTTACGTCATGCCTTTCAACAAGCGGCAGATTTTGCAATTATGCAGGGTGTTGATCTATTTATTCAAGCGGGGGATTTATTTGATACAACAACTCCGGATGAGCGAGATCGCAGTTTTGTAGCTGCCAAGCTTGCTCAGTTAAAGCAAGCAGGGGTACGTGCTTTTGCTTTAGGGGGAGTACATGATACGCCAACCGATGCACAGTCAACGCTGGGTGAGACAAATCCTGCTCCACTACTTAGTTATGCGCGACTAGGTGCTCTACACTATTTTCCACCTGTTCAGAAACTAGATGAACAAGAGCTTGAGGCAGCTCTTCTTGACATACGTGGCATCCGAGTTGGTATATGTGGTCTGAGCGTACTCGCTGGGCAAGATGATGACTTCTTGGCGCGTGTGCATGTGCCAACTGAGGTTGAGAAGGCCAATCTACCAATTCTCGTCCTGCATGCTCCCATCGAAACTTTAGTCACAGATGCATTGTCGCTAGATACTCGTCCGCAGGTCAGCCTTAGTAGTCTGGAGAAACAGTCGACGTTTAAATATATTTTAGCGGGCTATCATCATAACTACAGTCGTACCACCATTGGTCAGGCTGAAGTCATTGTCGCTGGAGCAACGCAACATGTCGATTTCAGCACACTCGATCGTGCACCAGGATTTGTTTTTCTGGGGCTAGCAACTGATGGGATACGCTGGTGTAAGCATATCAGCGTAGACAGTTTCTCTTTACAGCGTCTGGTGATTCTTGCTCAGGACCTCTGGGCTAATCAAGATTCTGCATCTCCTACGGAGGTTATTCTCGAACGACTGCGGCCTCTATGCAGCGAGGATACCATGGTCCAATTGCGGCTCGAGGGTGAATTGACACGGAGCGCCTATCATCAGCTCGATTTGAACAAAATACGCTGTTATGGCGAAAAGCATTGTTTTGCTCTTGCAATTGATGATAGCGCTTTATTCTTAATTCCAGAGCAAGAAACGGTCTCAACTGAAACTGGCGAACGCTTCTCTCCTCGCGAAGAACTAATTGCTCTAGCTGATGAATGGATTGTCGCTTCTACTGATGAGCAGGAGCGAGAAGCTTTACGTATTACAAAAGAAGAATTATTACTAGCAATGGATGAAATAAAAAGTAAGCGTTAATTGAAATATCCCTTTACGGGCAGGCACGGCACAGACAAACGGAGAAGATCCATGATAATCCTCAAGCACATAACCATCGAACGGTTCAGGCTCTTGCGGTCTATGAACCTGCACTTCCCGCAGCGTGGTAGTATTTTGATTCAGGGACCAAATGAGGCGGGGAAGTCGGCACTGATAGAAAGTATTTATTTTGCTTTGTATGGAGAGCCACTGCTTTTCAGCCGTGGTAAAGACCTGCTCGATGACTTGATTCTTTATGGAGCTGCTAGTGCACATGTAGCATTAACCCTTTCGGTTGGTGCAACTGAATTGTCTATTGCTCGCACTATCGAGCGCGGTCGTGGGCAGACAGTAAACCTGCAGGTACGTCGTCTGAGTATGCCTGAGGAAGCTCCCATTACAGATCTGGCTACTGCTAATGCACGCATCATTGCCGAGCTTGGTCGTATGAATGGAGAGACTCTTCGCAATTCCTGCTTAATTGAACAAAAGGGATTAACGCGTTTAGAGAGTATTTCTGGTACTAGACGTGAGGCAACTATTCGCAAGTTATTGGGGCTAGAAAAATTTCTGGAGCTAACAGAACAGTTTCAGGTAAGGTCAGAGGACGAACGACGCCTAGAAGAATGTTCTCAATATCTACGTCTCACAGAAATGCAGGCACGGATTCCGCAAGTTAGCGAACAGCTTAGCCATGTTGAAGCAGCTTTAGACGCTGTTGCAGTTTGTGAATCTCTGGATGTTATCAGCCAACAAGAAAGCGAGATTGCTGAACTGGAACAGGGGCTAGACAAAATCCGGAGTCGACGCCTCGAACTCAAAGGTCGGCAGCATCGTATTCAGCAGCTTAAGAAGGCTGATGCTACGCTCTCTGAGATCATTACCGCCTATGATGAGATGGCTGAAGCACGCCGTATGTTGCCAAAGCTAGAAGAAGAGATCACTGACCTAGAACGGCGTGAACGCGAGGAACTGCCTAAACTTGAAAAGCGTGTCAGTGACTTATCTGAGCTTACTCGCTCTTTTGGCACATTGCAGCGGATGTCTAATGATCTGTTAACAGCTGTCGATGCGATCAAAGAGATTGAGCAACAATCCAAGCAATACGAGGAACTCAAACAGGATTTGAAGGCATTAGAGGAGCAAATCGCACAGGCTCGTACTCGACTAGCAACCTCCCAGAAAGCTCTGCAAGAACTCGAAGAGTGTCGTAACTCTGAGCATCCACGCCTAGAAGCCCGTCTCCAGCGCCTAGAGAATCTGGCCGAGAGTCTAGTGAAATTACGCCAACTGGAAGAACAATATACTCGGTGTATAGCTAGTAAGACTCTGGCAGAAGACAATCTGATCCAGCTCAAAAAAGTCCAGAAGGATTTGCAGGACTCTGAACAGCAATTAGATCTAGCTAAGCGTGAGGAGCATCAGATCCAGTTGCGTGCTGAGAGTATGGAGAAGACTTGGCGTCAGCTGAATATTTGCCGCCAGCTAGGAGATTGGTGTCGTCTAAAGGATCAGGTTCAGGGTCTGGCTCTAGCGCAGCAACACGTCGATTTAGCAAGACAGCAACAAAAGAAGCTCAATGATGATTTAGAGCAGGTGCGTCAGGCTGCTCTTAAATATACAATCTTTGTTGGAGCATCGATCATTGCTGTCATGATTTGTTTGCTGCTTATTTTGTTTGGATTTGCTACTTGGTTAACTTTTATCGCTATTATTGTGATGTTTGTTGCTATTGGGATTGGCATTCTTAATTTTCGACAGTATCGTAAGACACACGCAGCACAATTGGTAGCCAATCAACGATTACAAGAAGCAACCAATCAGGTTAGCATGATGGTGGCGGCCCGTGAGACGGCTGTACGTACATCTGGTAGCATGGAAGCTTTGCTCCAAGTTGAGAATGAGATTCTCTCTCTGGGTGGAGTTGTTCCAAAGACACTAGAGGAGGCCCGACAGATTCTTGAGCAATCTAAGGATCTAGGCAACCTTGATGAAGTGCAGCAACGGATGAAGAAAATGCAAGATGAAGCCAATGCTGCACACGATCGGGTTAAGATGGTGATGGATGCTACAGCAGCTCTTCATAAAGAGTGTACACGCTTGCAAGAGCTGCGTAAGAGCCAACGCTGGGATTTTCTCGAAGAAGATGCTGCTGAGAAGCAGGCGGCTATTGAACGTATGCAGCAAGAGATTGTTATGTTAGCGGGCCAGGAAAACCTTCCAGTGTCAACTATAAATGCACGCTTACAGGCTAGTCCAATCGCATCTTCTGGTTCTTTCTTCTCTGGTGCTATGTTGCCGGTTTCTGCTGATGACGATGTTTCTGGTGTGCCTGAATTAGAAGCTCTTGTAGAAAGCACAATGGAGGTTACCAAGCGTGAGATTGCTGCTCTCGATAGTAAACTTGGTATGGCCTCGGACTTCACAGCACAGGTCAAGGTACATGAGGCTGCCCTCGATGTCCTGTTAGTCCGCCAGCAAGGCATTGAGGAGCGGATGGCTAGTTTCCCTTCAGGTAATCCCGAAGTGAGACTTGAGCGTGCACGTGAGCAGCAATCTGAGCTGCGTAATGCTCTACAGTCCCTCCAGGATTCATTACGCCAGCGTGTAAAGCCGCTTGG
>CBJMBI010000369.1:0-4453 GCA_966427955.1 uncultured Ktedonobacterales bacterium | reverse complement strand
GAGCCGACTCGCGGCGCTGTCTGCGCGACAACGAGGCGTATTATGCCACAGGACATAGACTCTGTCAAGAGGTTTTTGACCAATTTTTTATAAAATCATAAAAATTCATTTTTACAATCTTGTTGGCCATTCCTGATATCACCTTTGACATACAAGAGACTTTAGAAAGGCTAATAATATTTGTCCCTATTTCCCCCTAGAGATACATACAAGAATTTTCTATACTCATTACTGTATAAGAAGCGGTCTCTCTTGAACAGGAAAAATGTATTAGAAGATGAAATCCAATCCGTTGAAAGTGGAACGAGAACTGCGTGGCTGGTCCCAGGCCAGGCTTGCTGAGGCATTGGGAACCAGTGCCCGAAGTGTGAGTCGCTGGGAGCAAGGGCTAGCTGTGCCCTATCCCCACTATCGGAAGATGCTGTGTAATCTCTTCGGTAAAACTGCTCAAGAACTAGGCCTAGTACCAGTCCCCAACGAGGATTCTAACGGTCAGGAACCCTTGGCTTCTGATAGATCAGACACAGTGATACAAACGTCATTCCTCACTGATCCTACTATCCCAGAAGCCTTGGGCAATACAGAGAATGTACTAGGACGTGATGACTTATTGCAACAAGTCAAGCATCGCTTATTAGAACTAGCACCAACGGCACTCAATGGTTTACCAGGCATCGGCAAGACAACACTGGCAGTTGCTTTGGTCAAAGACGAAGAAGTGCGGACCCATTTCCACGATGGCATCCTATGGGCAGGGCTGGGACCCCACCCCAACATACTAGGTCTATTGGCTCGCTGGGGTTCTCTCTTAGGCATTAAGCCTGCTGATGTAGAGGATGTTAATGATTGGAAGGCTTGGGGCCGCACTCTGCAAGCTAGTATTGGAAACCGCCGTCTCTTACTAGTCATTGATGACGCTTGGAGCGTGAAGCATGCTCAGGCTTTCCAGGTGGGAGGTCCCAAGTGCGCTCACTTGCTCACAACTCGTTCACCTCGGGTTGCATCCGCCTTCGCCCAGCAGGGAAGCATTGTCGTTCCTGAACTGCGAGAAACCGATGGGTTGATCCTGCTGGCTCGCTATATTCCCCGGCTGGTAGCGCAAGATCCCCAAGATGCACAAGCTCTTGTGCGAGCGGTAGGTAGCTTGCCATTGGCCTTGACCCTGATAGGCAAGTATTTAGCAACTCAGGCCTCCACGGGACAGCCCAGGCGCTTACAGGCTGCATTGGCTCGATTAGAGAATACCGAGGAACGCTTACGTCTGAGCATGCCAACTATGCCCGGCGAACGGTCCCCCAGTCTCCCAGAGAAGATTCCACTTTCTTTACAGGCAGTGATCACTATCAGTGCGCAGCAGCTCAATGCCCAAGAACATGCAGCATTGTGCGCTCTGACCGTCTTTCCTCCAAAGCCGAATAGTTTTTCGGAGGAAGCAGCCTTGACTGTCTGTCAACAACCAATTGAAACATTGAATGCTCTCTGGGAGGCCGGTTTAATCGAGAATAGCGGCCCCCAGCGCTACACTTTACACAGGACCATCGCTGACTACGCCAAGCAAACCCCAGACCCACAGGCACAGCGGCAACTGGTCAATTACATAGTGCGCTATATTCAGAGCCATGAACATGACTATGAGGCACTGGAGTTAGAGACCAATAATATTCAGACCGCCCTTGATACTTCAATAGCCCTATCAATGTCATATGCTATCCTCCAAGGTACGATATCCTTGACAAGCTTCTTGCATGTGCGTGGGCGCTATAGTCTGGCCAACCAATACCTGCGGTCGGCACTGGAGGCCGCAACAGTGCTGGAGGACCCTGTAGGACAAACGACTGTTCTGCGCCATATGGCCACCTTTGCAGAATTATGTGGGGACTACAAACAGGCTAAACACTTCGCCCAATTGGGACTTGTACTAGCACGACAACTTGAAAAGGTTGATGATATGAGTGCTTTGTTGAGCACCTTGGGGCTAGTAGCCTTTCATCGTGGCGACCATGCTCAGGCAACCGCCAACTTTGAAGAGGGATTGCGTCTGGCACGGCAAATAGGAGATAGTGAGCAGATCTGTACCCTGCTCAGTGAACTCGGCAGAGTGGCTCAATCTCAGGGAAATTATACTCAGGCAGATGCATGTTATTACGAAGGGCTAGCTTTGGCTTGGCAAAACAAGCATGAGGAACTTGTTGGTCGCCTACTGGCTTTCCTGGGAGCAAGTATACGTGAACAGGGGGACTACGATCAAGCAGAACAGTATTGCCAGGAAGGTCTTCTCTTGGCCCGTCAGCAGGGACACCGCGAACATCTGACTCATCTACTGATCCAATTAGGATCTATTGCCTATTATCGAGGACAAGATGAGCAAGCACAAGCCTATTTTGAGGAAGGGTTAGCCATTGCACGCCAGATTGGACACCGCGCTCAGATCTGTCGTCTGCTGGCAAACCTAGGAGCCCCCTTAGTAGAGCGAGGAGACTACGCCCAAGCCGAATGCTACCTACAGGAAGGGGTAAACCTGGCCCGCGAGTTGGGAAATCGAGAAAGTTTACCTTTCTTGCTCATGAATCTCGGCAGAGCTATTGGGCTGCAAGGAGACTATAACCGAGCCAACGCCTGCTTCCAGGAAGGCCTCGAAGTGGCTCGTAGTCTGGGATCACCATGGCTTATTAGTTCTGTACTTCGAGACTGGGGAGACATTCATCTCAAATTCCAACAATTTGATGCCGCCGCTGCCGCTTTTAACGAAGTTCTCAGTCTGACGAACAGTCCAGGACAAGATCCATACCTGATCGCACAGGCTACTCATGGATTAGCCCAAATAGCTCTCCAACGCGGAGATCTTGCTGAAGCTTACCAACTAGGCACAGACAGCATGAAAATCTTTGAAACACTAGGCCATAGTAAAGCCGATGAAATTAGAGGCTGGCTACAGTCTCTAGCTCAAAAGGCTAAATAACTGTGGCAATCAACAAAAGTATGATAAGATATGAATCGTCATCATTCTTTATTGTAAATCTCTTACTCTTAGAACTTTTGAACAATAAAAAAAGGGGAATCCTATGGAAAGACGATTTGAGAAGAGTTCCTCAGATCCTGAAAGGCAAAAAAGGCCTTCAACAAATTCTGAAAAGACAAAATTAGATTCTGAAAGGCAAAAAGAGAAGTTAGCACATTCTGAAAAGATAAAAAATGAAAAGAGCCACTTTAAGCCTCTTGAATCGAACACTAAATTAAATAGGGAGAATAATACTGAGCATAAAAGTCCTGAGGCAACTGAGCCTAAAGACGCTCCCAGCGTTGAACCTGAAGGCAAATTTGGGCCTGGATGGAGCAAACAGCAATGGGAAATATGGAAAAAAGCTTCTGGAAATCTGCGAAATGAGTTGAATCAAAAACTGAGAGATCAGCCGATTGAAGCAGATGCAAGAGATAGACAAAATGAAATTACTACTTATAACTCATCAAATGAAAATATAACTCAGCAAAACCGAAAATATGAAAAGAACTACAGACTTTTTACCGATCATATGCTAAGATCAAAATTATAAGGGGTAACCTCCTGTTATACTAGTGATTACCCCTCAGGCTTCTAAATCTAGCTTGAGAGTATTGCTACATAATTGGATGGCAGAGAACAGTGGCTATAAAGTTTGGCCAACAGTTGTTCTTGGTCGCTGATCACAGGGCTACTACCATCAGGACAAGAGAGCGTGAGTGTGCGACTTCCCATGCCAAGATCTTGGCGTAAGGGTTTAGAATTTCCACCGTTATCAAGAACACCAATTGGCCAATATACACCGGCATCAATGAAGTCTTTCCCACTGAAAAAGAAGAATGGGATATGATCCTGTATGGCCGTTTCTACATCAGTGATTAAGGTCAGAATATGTGCAATAGCAATCTGCGTATCACTATAAAGACCACAGCCCTTAAAGCAACTGGTACCTTCTACTACCCACAGATGGTTTCCCAGTTGTCCACTATGAGGATCAACATGGAACTGCTGAGCCCAAAAATTCAGCACGCCGTCCAGGTTATTCGATCCCATATATCCATTGTGCCAACTATCAATCAGACCCAAAACCTGACTATGCCAATTCCAGTTTCCACCAGGATGGATAGTTGAATTCATCGCAGCCTGCATCTGATCCAGATAGTTCACCTGGCCAACCATCAGTTGATAGTCTGGTCCAGCAACATGAGGATCTAAGGAACCAAGCACAATAGGGATCTTTTGGTCCACCGAATGAATAGTACGTTCACACAGATCATAATACTGCGCAAATTTATCAGGCGGAGTGTAGAGGAAAGAGACCGAGGCATCTTGCTTCATCTCCTCATTCCCACACTGAACAGCATCAGGATAACTCTGAGCTATATCATTAAATTCAGTTGTGTCAGCAAGATTTTTGCTATTATTCTGACACATCGTCATGAGAACACGAATCCC
>CBJMBI010000368.1:0-4453 GCA_966427955.1 uncultured Ktedonobacterales bacterium | reverse complement strand
TTGTATGCGAAGCAGCCCCTGGTGGAAATGGAGGCTTAGCAAATCGTGGAAGCAGTGGAGGAAATGGGACTTCAGGAGGTGGCTGTGTGAATGGACCGAGAGGAGGGGATGCTGCCTCAGGTGGGCAGAATTACAGTCCAGGAGGGCCAGGAGGAAATGTCTATTATTAAGAGTCTACTCACCTGTGAGATCTCTAACAGGTAGTTCTTACCAAGACAAATCTTCTGTTGTGTGATTAAAGTTCCGATAGTGATGGACCTCAGTCCAAGGAATATTGCTGCTATACCATTCATAGCAGCAATATTCCTACTATTGTGTTAGTATGCGGTAGAATTGTCTGGTCTTTGGCTTCCATCATGATTGGCCTCAGGAGAAGAAGCAGAGGTCTTCTGACCTTTGTTATTCTTCTTCGCCAAAAATATATTGAGCGGTATAGTGATGTTACAGTTTCCTCCAGCGCCTCCCGCTGCCCCATTGCCTTTCTTTGTTGATAATCCACCTTTACCACCGTTCCCTGCTTTACACCTAATGATTAAATTGATGTTTTCCTTGCGCTCTTTGCCTCTAATGTGATGAGATGTATTTGACCTGTTGCTGTGAGCATAGACCGCTTGACCAGGAACAAGTGTGGCGAGTGATCCTCCTGAGAAGAGTATAGCAGTTACCACTGTCATGCGTTTCCATAAAGGCAGCTGATTGGATCTTTGATTTTCTGTTGCCCCTTGTTGCTTTAGCATGTTTTTCCTATCCTTTCTTGAAGCTTGTTGGCTGCTTAGCAAAATTGGTCCTCTGAGTGTACGAAGAGCTACTTTTTGACAAATCTCTAACTGAGAGTTGAGATTGATCTAGCTAGTAGTATCTATCGGCTGAGCTTGTATCTTCTGTACTGATGAGCAATGAGCACTATGCAGTGCACTGAAGCTCTGGGAGGATGCTCACGTCTGCCAATTGAATTGGGATGGTGTTCCTTTATAGAAGGGATAATCTGTCTGAATGATGATCTATGGGGACCAACGAAAGGAAATTTCTCTAGTCATTGAGGATGTGGGTATTTCAACTTCGAGATTCATCAATTCTATTTGGCAAGTAGCTTGCTCAGCGATTATGCAGCAAACCGATTCATCAACTTGCCATCGTAAACTATCTAATGTGCATTCCACAACGTTGTACGAGCATCCCGGCTTGACACATGTCCTGCATTGATCATTGTGCGGCGCAAGAAATAGCCACCAAGCAATACTAGCACAGCAACAATCAATCCCATCCCACCCTTTTGCTTTTGTCTGGACGCGGTTTTTCTGGAGCGGTGCCCCAACAGCAGAATGGTTTGAGCGAGCCATGGTGCTACTAGTCCGCCCCCGAACATGAAACGCCAGAAGGTCATCCCCTGTTCCGTTGGGGCTATTCCGACCAGCGGGCGAGCTGCTCTACCAGAACTGCGCAGGAATGCTAGTAAACCGATCAGTTCAACTAGCATGTTTAGCCATTCCATTTGTTCTAGCTTATGGAGTGCTTGTGCTGGGGATCCAACAAGCCTGAGTACCAGCGAAATAAGTGCACTGCTTGTTGAGAATGCAGATGAAAGAAATATGGCACCCAACAATTTGCTGCGTGACCAGAGCGGGATACTGGTCGCTGCTAGTAAGACACCTGTGTAACCGCCTAGAAAAATTCCAAAAAGGCTCCCTGGTATTGCTAGCAGTCTTTGAGGAAGCTTGGATAGCCAGCGTGCTCCCCACCATTTGCCTAATATGCCATCGCGTGCAGCTTGGATCATAGCAGTTGCACCGCTAAACATCGAAAAGGTGACCAGTCCCCAGACTCCCATTGACATCGGCGATTTCACCTTGAATACGCGCAACATATTTAGAAAACGCTCGGGTCTACCCAGGTCTTTGATCAGCAATGGTGGACAGGGCAATAAGGCTAGCAACGATAAATAATAGCCAGTTCTTGCTACTGCTCGGTCTTCTGGCGATCCAAAAAGCGTGGCAATGCTGGCGATGACATAGCATCCTGCCGCTAATCCACCCAGGAAGAAATACCATACGATCTCCCAACGCCAGACAGGTGCTTTGAGGACGGAATAGTCATAATATGTTGGTTCTCGCTGTTCGCGTTCGAGGTCTGGCGTGTAACCTGTGGTTAGTCTTGCGAGTTGTTCAACAAGGGCATTGGCTCTCATCATTCGTCCTCAATCATTCTTTTTGAAAAAGAAAATACCCAACAATCCCATGATAAGTGCAGCTACGATAGTCCAGAGTGATGCTGGGGCGACGTTATTGGCTGGACGCGCTGGATTGCGCGGTAAGTTGTACACCTCTGGCTCATCCAGTAGAAGAAAGAAAGAATGCAGACCTCCTTGGAGGATTGTATCGTCAGCGCCGTAGAGACGTGCCTCGTTTACACCGTGCTGCTGGAGAAAGCCTAATCGTTCCTGTGCCTGTTTCTTCAGTTGTTCTACCTCGCCAAAGACGATCGAACGTGTAGGGCAAGCTTTTGCGCAGGCTGGCTGCATACCATCCTTCAATCGATCATAGCACAGTGTGCACTTATGTGCCGTATGATCGTCTTTTTCATCACGAGCAATGACGCCAAATGGACATGCGACCGTGCAGTAGCCACAGCCGTTGCAAATGTCCTGCTGTACATAGACCGTATCAAACTCGGTCCTGATAATCGCTCCGGTTGGACATGCTTCATGGCAAGGAGCATTGGCACAATGTTTACAGACATCGCTACGCATTAGCCAGCGATCGCTATTAAAGAATGGAAGTGCCATTCCTGGCGGCGCCTCTGGAATGATGCCATTGTTCCTTGCTTGCGCTATTTGATTCTCGAGAAGTGGCAAAGAGAGTGGGGATGGAGACAGACTTTCTTTTGATGGTATTCGTCTCACTTGCTCGATAAATTGCACATGTCGCCACGTGGTTGCTCCCAGTTGCTTGGTATTGTCATAGCTCGTACCACTCCATTCAGGGTCGGTAGCTGGAAGCTGATTCCACTGTTTGCAGGCAACTTCGCACGCTTTGCAACCAATGCAGATACTGGTATCCGTGAAGAAGCCCAGTGCTGGTTGTTCTGGTAGCGGTGGCTCTTTGCGTAGAGACGAGAACGTGTCGACCAATTTATCTGTGGGCAATCCTCGTGGCTGCCTTTGCTTAAGATTCATCTCTCTTCCAAATTCAGTTCAACACTATGAGGCATGACGTTCTTGCTGCTGGCGCAGCCATGTTTTGATGATTTTACGAATAAGTGTCGATTTTTTAATATCTTCTGTTGCAGCTATATCTTCTAGTGTGCGATCAGTTTCTTCATCCAGACGAATCATCAGTTGCTTTGTCAATCTAGGTGTCGATCTCACATTGACAGGTACGGTTTCTTCTGTGAAATCGGTAATATCGTGGCTGTCCCAGAAGGCAACTTCTTCCTCATAGTTCTGAAATGAGGGAATACTACCATGTGCTGGCGTTGGATATTTGAGGTTCTCGTTCATAGTCCTTTCCTAGCCTTCCACTCTTGATACGCGCTTCGCTCTTTCTTGCTAGCAATGCGTGCGCTCACAGGATAATGTCTGCCCTCATCTATAGGCGCAAGCACAACAGCAAGAAGCCGTTTATTTGGTAAAGGAGCGATAACAAGGTAACGATTGTTATAGGTCCCCACAGCTTTTATGTATTCAGGATCTCCATAACATGCATCTTCTACAAGTTCCCTGGTAAGCTGATGACGTTCCCAGATGTGTGCCTCGTTGATGCTATCCCAGACTAGCTCACGAATATCAATATCTGCCATACATTAATTGTACATCATTGATTTACAATGTCAAGAGGTAAAGTGATGACCTAGCAAAATTTCTTCCTTTTTCATAAAAGCCGTCCTGGCCGCACGTTGCAAGTAAAGGCCTTTGCCTCTTCAATGCTCACATTAGGTTCCAGTACCATGTGTGTCAGGTCGTTGGTAATACTACCTGTACTTTTTCCCTGGAAACCCCAGTGGAAAGGCAAGCCGATCTGGTGGATCATGCGCCCACCAATTTGCAAGGGACGGAGTCGTCGAGTGACCATGGCTCGTGCTTCAATCTGGCCACGTGGCGTACTAATAACCATCCAATCGCCGTGTCGAATCTTTTTTTCTGCTGCTAGCTCAGGGCTTAACTCAGCGAATAGTGCGGGTTGCAGGGCATTGAGCCAAGGCATCCAGCGTGTCATTGGTCCGCTAACATGATGCTCGGTTAAGCGGTAGGTGGTGATGATGATGGGATACTGCTCGTCTGCAATTTTCGCTAGACGATTATCTTTACGGTCCCGATAATATTTGGCGGCTGGATTACTCTGTCGCCCATAGAGTGCATTGTGGACAGGTGATTCTGCCGCTTCGTAGTGTGTCGGCAAGGGTCCATCCTTCAATCCTAGAGGAGCGAAGAGCCAACCTCGGCCATCGGGCTTCATAA
>CBJMBI010000367.1:0-4474 GCA_966427955.1 uncultured Ktedonobacterales bacterium | reverse complement strand
CAAGTAGATCGCTCACAGAAAGAGTACTACCTGCGTGAACAATTGCGTGCTATCCAGGAAGAGCTAGGTATGGAGGTCTTGTCGGAAGCTGATGAATTGCGAGCTAAGCTCAAAGAGAAAGATTTACCTCCTGATGTAGCTACCAAAGTATACAAAGAGATTGAGCGTCTGGAACGCACACCACAGCAATCTGCCGAACTAACAGTCATTCGTTCTTATATTGATTGGATATTGGCTTTGCCTTGGGTTGAACGCACCGAAGATCGCTTCGATCTACAGGAAACACGCCGCATTCTCGATGAAGAGCACTATGGGTTAGAGGGCATTAAAGAGCGTATCATCGATTTTCTTGCAGTTCGACAGTTGCGTCTGCAAGCAGCGAAGCGCGATGGTCAGATGCAAAGTGAGAGCTTAGGACAAATTCTCTGTCTTATTGGCCCTCCAGGTGTCGGCAAAACCTCGCTAGGAGAATCGATTGCACGTGCCTTGGGACGCAAATTTGCTCGTATTTCATTGGGTGGTGTCCATGATGAAGCTGAGATCCGCGGACATCGTCGCACGTACATCGCTGCACTGCCAGGACGTATTATCCAGAGTATGAAAACTGTTGGCGTACGTAATCCCGTCTTCCTGTTAGACGAGATAGATAAGCTCTCATCAGAACACCGTGGCGATCCTTCAGCAGCCCTACTAGAGGTTCTCGATCCTCGGCAGAACAAATCGTTCGCTGATCACTATTTGGAATTGCCATTTGACCTCTCAGAAGTTTTCTTTATCTGTACTGGCAATGTCAAATATCAAATTCCACGGCCCCTGGCTGATCGCATGGATATTATTGATCTCCCTGGCTATATGTTAGATGAAAAGGTTAACATTGCACAACGCCATCTCTGGCCTAAAGTCTTGCGAGAAAATGGTCTGATTCCTGAGCAAGTAAAAATTACACAGCCAGTTATGCAGCGCATTATTACTGATTATACTCGGGAGGCTGGCATACGTAACCTGGAGCGGCAATTGTCAACAATCTGCCGTAAAGCAGCTCGTAAAGTACTAGAAAAGCCAAACGTGCCAGTACGTATTACCGCACATAATCTGGAACAATATCTAGGGACAGCACGCTACAGCAATACCCCACCAGTGCCAAGAAGCCAGATTGGTACTGCTATGGGACTAGCAGTGACGGAAATGGGTGGGATTCTCCTGCCAGTAGAAGTGGTGACAATGACAGGCAAAGGAGAGTGGTTGATTACAGGACAATTGGGCGATGTTATGCGCGAATCAGTGATAGCAGCGCTCTCCTATATCCGCTCACGGGCAAGTAACCTTAATATTGATCCAGCTTTCCAGGAAACAATTGATCTACATATCCATTTGCCAGAGAATGCTATTCCAAAAGACGGTCCCTCAGCAGGCATCACGATCGCAACAGCTTTGATATCCGCGCTCTCTGGCAGACCAGTACGTCATAATTTGGCTATGACGGGAGAAGTCACCTTGCTAGGAAATGTCCTGGGTATTGGTGGCCTGAGGGATAAAGTTTTGGCTGCTCAGCAGGCTAATATCGAGACAGTGCTTATTCCAATGGCAAATAAAAAGGATCTAGCTGATATCCCAGCCAAAGTTCGTCAGCAGATCAACATTATTCCGGTTGAGAATATGGATCAGGTGATTGAAAAGGCATTGTTGCCAGATCAGACCAGATCTACACAGCCCTTGTCACAGCAAGAGCAACAACAGCTTGCCCACCAGCAAAAGCTGCACCGCCAAGATGAGCAACTCCCTCATCGGCAACAAAGCAATGATATCGATACAGACGGTTCGTCTCCTCTTGTAATACCACCTGATCAGACAAACCGTGATCATTATCCGCCAGCGAGGGCAAAGCAAAAGAATAGAAACTTAGACTAAAAAAGCCCTATGGACTGCTCTGCCCCACTTGACAGTCATGATATTATGTTAGTGAGTCGGCGTAACTCAGCAGGTAGAGTACCGCACTTTTAATGCGAGAGTCGGGGGTTCGAGTCCCCCCGCCGACATTTCTATATATTCCGCCTACCATCTCCATTGAGAGAGCTTTGGCCGTGGTGTTAGATTAGCCGTTACCAGAAATGCAGGAAGTGTCCCACAGTTATCCTCCGTGGGGTAGCTGTAGAAGCCCCGCGCATTTATGCATGCGGTGCTTCACGAAACTCCATAGCTCTCGTCAGAGGCTTGCAATTAGAGGTGGGTTCTACTCATCCATTGCAGGTCTGGAACTGGCAAGATTCGGCCATCAGGGTTTTGCTCTGGCCTATGCGTCAATGCATGGGTATCCATAGACGAATTCAGGCCAAAGAGATGCTGTTTGTAGCTTGAACACAGAGCTTTCGGCACTGTGCAGGGATGCATAGCAGCGTGAACAGGAGGCAGTACCCCAGCAAAAGCCTTGCGTATAGTGGTACTGAGAAGACGTGACAAAACGTATACTTGTTGTTGACGACAGAAATGAGCTACTTCACCTGATGCGCCGTGTACTGGAAGACGAGCAGTATCAGGTTTCTATATTACAAGAAGGTAAAGATGCCTTTACACATGTGAAAAGTATTCTACCAGATCTGCTTATTCTCGATCTCAAACTGGGTGATGCATCTGGACAGGAGATCCTCAAGCAGCTTAAAGGTGATGCGGCTACTGCTGATATTCCAGTAATCATTTACACCGCAGCAGTCCTCGAGGCCGATGAGGTCAGCAATATGATTGCAGGCGATCCTCAGTTCTATAATAGTGTCTGCCTATTGCGTAAGCCCTTCGAACTTACCGTCCTGTTGGATAAGGTGGAAGAACTGCTGGACCAATCTGAACACTAATTTGATGGCAGGGCTATCCGGTCATTTTTGGAGGAGCACAAGACACAACACCAAGCAAGAAAGGAAGGCATGCCATGAGATTCTTAACGGGGCTAGTTCTGGGGCTTGGACTGGGGATTCTTGTTGGTTTGCTAGTTGCACCACAGCCAGGCAAGGCAACACGTGCGCAACTTAGTGAACGGGGTATCCAGCTTCATCCAGATGCTTTTGGCGAAGGGATTTGGGCACGTGCTCAGGAGGCTGTGGTGCAGGGGAACAAACTGTACAGCCGCACGAAGGCAGAGTTGACCGATCGTTATGCCCGTGCGAAATCTGGCGACTTATAGATGATCATGCAATTCATAGGGAATGACACAACTAGTGAAGCTGTTCATGAGTTAGCAACTTCTGTCACAATTGCAAATATCTGGCAAGCGTATAAGTTTCTCAAACCGATTATTCATCATACACCACTGAGCCCATCTCGCACGTTGAGCCAAATGACTGGTGCTGATATTTATCTCAAGTGTGAGCATATGCAGCGCTCTGGTGCTTTTAAAGTGCGCGGAGCAGGCTATAAGATTTCTCGCCTCTCAACTGAACAGGCACAAGTGGGGGTAATTGCAGCGTCTGCTGGAAATCATGCGCAGGGAGTTGCAATTGCGGCTGCTCAGAATAATATTCCTTGTACGATCGTGATGCCTGAAAATGCACCTCTGGCTAAAGTAACGGCTACTCAGAACTATGGGGCCAAAGTGGTGTTGTATGGCGCAACTTATGATGATGCCTACCAATATTGTTGTGATCTCCAGCAAGAATCCGGTGCAATCTTCGTTCATGCTTTTGATGATCCTGAAGTGATTGCAGGGCAAGGGACGCTGGGATTGGAGATGTTGACCGATCTTCCAGATGCTGATGCCATTATTGTTCCTATTGGGGGTGGAGGGCTTATTTCTGGGATTGCGATTGCTGCTCGTGCTCTTAAACCTGATATTACGATCATTGGCGTTCAGGCTGCTGGTGCAGCCAGTTGTCGTGCCTCCCTCGATGCTGGTACATTAAAGACTCTCCCGGCGATTACGACGATTGCTGATGGGATTGCAGTAAAACGCCCTGGCACTTTAACTTTCTCCATTATTCAAAATCTGGTTGATGATATAGTTGTGGTTGATGATGAGGCCATTATTAATGCTGTCTTGCTACTGATGGAGCGGTCTAAGATGGTGGTTGAGGGCGCAGGCGCTACAGGCCTTGCTGCGATGTTGAGCGGTGCCATCAATCTCAAAGGCAAAAAGGTCCTCGTTCCTTTAACTGGCGGCAACATCGATATGAATCTGGTAGGACGCTTTATTGAACATGGCTTGGCTGTGGCAGGTCGCTACTTCGTTATCCACACCCGTCTGGCTGATCGTCCTGGCGAGCTGATGCGTATGCTCACGATTATCGCTGAGATGCGTATGAATGTGATTGATGTTCGTCACCAACGTCTTTCAAGTCGTTTGCCGATTATGCAGCGTGAAGAGACAGTTACTCTTGAAGCACGTGATCGTTCACAATGCGAAGAGCTGTTACGCCGTTTAAGGGCTGCTGGCTTTATGGTAGAAGAGGCACAGTCCTTTGAATAATGCCTCTTTCCCTGCACTTATGAG
>CBJMBI010000366.1:0-4484 GCA_966427955.1 uncultured Ktedonobacterales bacterium | reverse complement strand
CATCTCTTTGGATGTTTCTCGTTTCCCTTGTCTTGATCACGTATAATGGTAATCCATACTGACTAAACGGTTTCGTATAGGGACAGGAGAAGCAAGAATCTATGGACTTTACACTCAATGAAGAGCAGCTCGCTATTCGCAATACATGCAGAGAATTTGCCGAGCAGGAAATACGGCCGATTGCAGAGCAGATGGATGCCACGGGACAATTCCCTTATGCCCTGGTTCGTCAGATGGGTGAACTGGGCTTACTTGGCTTGCCTTTTCCCGAAGAATATGGGGGCGCAGGAGCAGATTTTCTCTCCTATTGTCTTGCTATCGAGGAAATCTCGCGTGGTGATGTTTCGGTAGGCATTACCATGGAAGCACATACCTCTCTAGGAGCGACTCCTTTCTATCTCTTTGGCAATCAGCAGCAGAAAGAACAATACCTCATACCGCTTGCTTGTGGTAAGCAATTGTGGGCTTTTGGCCTCACTGAACCGGAATCAGGTTCCGACTCAGCTGGAACCCAGACTAAGGCCGTTCTTAAAGATAGTCAATGGCATATTAATGGCTCCAAGGCTTTTATCACGAATGCTGGTACGGACATGACAGGTGGTGTTACTATTACTGCTGTAACGGGTTCTCTCCCTGCTGGTCGGAAAGAGATTACTAATCTTATCATCCCAAAAGGTACTCCTGGCTATAATATCGGCAATCCTTATAAAAAGATGGGCTGGAAGGCTTCTGATACACGCCCTTTGTCCTTTGAGGACTGCGTAGTTCCTGAGGAGAATATTCTAGGACAGCGTGGTGATGGGTTCAAGCAATTTATGCAAATTCTCGATGCTGGTCGTGTTGCTATTGCTGCACTCTCGGTTGGCTTGGCTCAGGCTTGCTTAGATGAGGCGTTAGGTTATGCCAAACAGCGCAAGCAATTTGGTCAGCCCATCGGTAAGTTTCAAGCTATTCAGTTTAAATTGGCTGACATGGATACAGAGATAGAGCTGGCCCGCTTGATGTACTACAAGGCAGCTTGGTTACATATGCAGGGCAAACCCTATACACGCGAGGCTTCTATGGCAAAACTCTTTGCTTCTGAAACAGCAAAGCGTGCTGCTGACCAAGCTGTACAGATCCATGGTGGCTATGGCTTTATGGATGAGTATCCGGTTTCGCGCTACTGGCGTAGCGTCAAGATTAACGAAATTGGTGAGGGGACCAGCGAAATCCAACGCATGGTAATTGCAAAACATCTTTTGTTTTGAGAAATAATCCTTAGCGAATGTTGCTATTGTATACGCTAAGAACGCGGTATAGGCCACCTAAATGTATCAAACATTATAGGCCCTTTAACCTGATTATGCTGGTCTTGATTGCTTAGTTGGCCTATGACCGATACTGCTGTATCTCCATTTACTGCTAGAAATGCAGCATTTGGAGGAACAACATTATCACCTACCTGTACAGGTGCTTTGGCAATGACATCATACATCCCAAATGTCGATCCAAGTTCCTGCCAGAGCAGAAAACCTGCTCCTGCTTGAAATGCTGTTACGATCTGCGTATTATCAAATTGGGGTAGCGCTTGTGGGACTCCGCGAACTGTGAATGTGAGAATCCTACCAGTCTGCATAGCGTCAATCTGTGGTGCTAAGATCCTTGAGTCCAAATTTGTTGTGCTTGCTGGTAGTGTGGCGAGATTCGTTGCTGTTGGAGTTGCTGTGAGTTCTCCTGTAGCTGGAGAGCCAGCTTGTGGTGTTGTTGCCGACTGTATAGGTGGCGTTACGGTAGCTATGGGGCTTGTGCTAGAAGTATTGCCATTAGTTTGACTGGCGCTCAGCAAGAAAAGGTTGCCACTCACAATTTGTGGATGGAATGATTTGCCATCAGTACGAAATGCATATTTCTTAGTTATTTGGTGTGCTGCCCACCGTCCCGCATTTGTAGGCGAGGCATCTAGAGTCTGTTGAGTCCAGATATCGCTACTAAGCTGGCCACCGGCATTCGAGCTGTACTCCTCGGCCCAGTAGATAGCTGTGCCATCGCTATTAGCTGTTGGAGAAGCCAGAAGATGGCCATGACCGGCGTTGGCAAGCTCAGTTTGCGTAATTTCTTTGACTGGATCTAGCTTATAGCTTTGCAGATGTGAAATACCATCGGCATCAATGAAGGCCACCAAGAGGGTATCCTGAAAGAAGCAGATTCCCTGAACAGGCCTGTTAACCCAACTGGGCACTGTGGTCGGGTTGAAAGTCTTGCTAATGAGTTCTCTATCAGTTGTCTGAGTCGTTGGGGACTGTGTTGAGCCAAGGTATTGTGCATGGAGACTCCATGTACGTGTTGGAGGTGTGTTAGTATTATTGGATGCTTGGCTTGAAGCATCGGCCGATTTTGGCGGATCAATTTGCTGCCAGACCAACCAATCTGCCGAACTACCTAAGACAAGGAGTTCTTGTGTGCTGGGTTTAGCTAGAAGCGGAGTAGTAACATTGGCTTTCTCATCAAATTGTTCAAGCTGCCAACTTGTTTGGTCGTCATTGTAGGTTGTGTAATAGATATTATGGCCACTGGCTATCGCGCTTGCCACATGTGGATAGACGGCAGTGGTAGTATAATTGACTGCTCGAACATCATTAAGCTGATGAACAACCAACGATGGTGGAGTAATCCTATTTCCCTGCTGATTTAGCAATACCAGCGAAGTTAAGCTGCCTACTAGTAGCATCATTAAGAATGATGCAGCTACGCCAATAATAGTAAAATGATTAATTTGATAGATTGGACGGCGTTTTGTTAACGGTTGTACAATGGGTATTGGGCCTGTTTCTGCAGTGGCAAAGGCGGCCAGATTATTAGCGTGAGGAGTTTGGGCAAGATCTTTAAGGTATGGTGCAAGAAAAGGTGGTGTCGGCGTGGCAGCAATCGATGGAGAAGCGTTTTGAATAAAGCGTATATGCTCAGTAGCTAGAGCCTTCATGAGTTTGGTATGAGCGTCTGGCAGTGGCTCAACGCATGGCAGAGCACGAAGCCCCTTCCCAGCAAAATCATACTGTGCCTGTACTTCTTTGCAAGCAGTACAGTGTGACAAATGCTCTTCCATGGCAAGCATATCGGCCTGATTTAGTTTTAATTCTCGATAGATAGCGAGCATCGCTCGCGTCTGCCTACAATTCAATCTTCACCGACCTCTTTTTGATATAAACCAATAAAGCGTTCTCTTGCTCGCATTAAGCGCATCTTTACGGCAGATGCACTGATATTGAGCACCTCTGCAATCTCTGCGCAGGAAAGGCCATCGTTTTCGTAGAGCCAAAGACATACTGCATATTTTTCTGGCAATTGTCTAAACACGCGCTCGACAATTTCACGGTCCGCGACTCGGCTTTCGAAGCGTCCGCCATCATAACCGCTGCGCTCGTACATTGAACTCACCGAGTTCGATCTCACTGCACTGTTCTGTTCGTCGCTAGTGTTATCGGCTAATGTACTACTGGACTCTGAAACAACTCCTGCTCCAATACCACGATCTTCATTAAACAATGACAGCGGTAACCAGGAAATCAGGCGTCTGCGACGTAGGGTATCTGTCGTCGTGTTGGCTGCAATACGGTAGAGCCAAGCCGACAGGGCACCAGGCTGGACAACTGTACCCCCTAATAGCGCTTTATAAGCTTTGACGAAGACATCTTGGGCAAGGTCACAGGCTTGTTCACGATTGCCAAGTAGGTGATAGATGAAATTTGTGATTGGACCCTGGTAGCGCAAAAAGATCGACTCAAAGTCTGCTATATTCACTTGTTCTGGCTGTGTGATAGTCGAGGTCTCAGAGAGTGATGTCTCTAAGTGCTCTTCCTCGTTATCCACAACACCTTCGCACCTATGTTCATTTGCCGATAGTGGGATAGCACTATGGCCTTGGGATTCGTCTTCCGTAGAAGAGCCCCATCTGCTATTCGTAGTGTAGAAACGTATAGAGGTGTCCATCGGTTACATCAGCCTTATAAAAATTCAAAGATTCCACCTAGTCCCTAATAGAGCACGTGTATCCTCTTTCAGCATAGCATATTTATTCATTGGGTGCTGTGATCTAATAGACAATTAAAAATGAGGAGATGACTAGCATCACCTCTCGCTCCATTGCCTGTTGCTAGGCAGGGTAGGTGCAATATGGACTGGTTGATGCTTTTTAACAATTAATCTGGGTATGGCTATACTCAGAATACCCAGATTAATTTCTTAAAGAGCATTAACAGGGTGTCCGTGCCAAGATGGCGCGGATCCATGCTTCAGGTGAAATAACGTATGCTTTTCTAACAGTCTCTCGTAAAGATTCAGTATAGCATATTTGTGCCTTCCTTGAGGCTTCGATAGCCTTACTTACTGGCTCTATTTTACAATACAATGGTGCATGGTGTGTCGAATGTTTGTGGGTTCATACTGCTTGTATCTGTCTTGCGCTTTGTGGTAAAATCAAAGGGTTATGGCAGTGCAATGCAAAT
>CBJMBI010000365.1:0-4493 GCA_966427955.1 uncultured Ktedonobacterales bacterium | reverse complement strand
GGAGAAGATTCCCCTCTGGCACTCTGTCTATGAATTGTGTATACTTAGCATGCTATGGTGCTAGAGGAGTACTCTTATCACTTTTGACTTACAGTGGTCGTTTGCCATTCGCTTTCCAAGTAGGAAGCTTATGTGTTGATAGATATCATTATTGTGCAAAATAGTAAGATCTATCAGAAAGTGTAAGAAGTAAGTCCTCTATCAGTGATGCACTTTCTTGATAAAGAAGAGAAATATCTATAAGAAGTGGGTTGAAATGCAGAAATTGCCAACTAGTTGTCGGCCAAGTTATACTCCAACGTCATGGCCAATTGTTAACCGTACACTCGACATTGTAGATCGCGTCACCAATGGGCGAGCTGATTGGGTACAACGGTTCTTCTCATATAGTTTTATTGGTGGTCTTGCTGCTCTCGTTAATCTTACAATCTTTTCCATTCTTTACCACTTTGTAGCTATGCCAGTCAGCGATATAGCCCACAACCTGATTGCGCAAGTAATTGCTTGCGAGATTTCGCTGATGGCCAACTTCATTCCCAATGACTACTTCACCTTCCGCCATTTGGCTGGTCATAGTCGTTCGTGGGGAGCGCGTTGCCTGCGTTACCATATTACTTCTATTGCAGGTTTTTGTTTGACCACGCTAATCGAATCCGTTTTGACCTTTGGTGTTCACATCCCGGCATTCTTTTCTCAAGCTATCGCACTAATTCTTGTATTTATTTACAATTTTTCGTTTCACCATATTTTTACCTATCGCCGTATATCTCACAGCAAAAAACAGCCTGTTGATTGTATAGATATGCATCAGTATGTGATAGAGGAAAAACCTGCTGTTGATGAAGAAATATCTAAGATTAGTACTGCTAGCCATCAGTTAGCTGACTAAGTCATGTCACCTTTGTGAACTTGCCTCCACTTCTTTACTGACCAAACACAACTGGGATGAGCAGTTTCGACTAGCTCACCCCAGCGCAACTTGCATTTAGGCCCATTTAGGCCCAGCGAATTAAGCCCAACTCATATTTGCCTGTCAACTCTGGATGGCTGGGAACAACGCGTACATTGTAAGCAATACCGCCACTTTCTTTTGGCTGAAGTTTACCGTCGTAGCGATAAGATCCGTCCTGTTCACGTTTTGTATAGTGCATGGGCAAACTATACTGAGCCATACCTAGTTCATCTCTAATCTCGCCATAAACGAGTTCAACACTCAGATCATCAGGAGTAAGCCCATCGGTGCGTACCCATGCATGGACCTCAATACCCTCACCAAGGCTAAGCTGTCCCTCACGACGTCCTTCAACATACAACTCTAAGCGATGCCAGTTCTGTTTGACACGTTCTTTCCACGCAGCGAGGCGGCGTTCTCGCTCAAAGTTGTTCTGTTCAATTTGTATATTCTGCTTGATTTCTGGTACATAGTAGCGTGTTGTATATTCCTTGACCATGCGGCGCATACTGAACTGTGGTGTACAAGTACGAATGGCCTCTTTCATATAGCCTAACCAATTATGGGAAATGCCTGCCTCATCTTGTTCGAAGAAGGTAGGCACAATTTCTGTTTCCAGCAATCGATAGAGAGAGAGACTATCCGCCTCAGCTTGTATCTCCTGATCGTGGTATTCACGCTCTTCTCCAATTGCCCAGCCATTTTTCCCATTATAGGCTTCGGCCCACCAACCATCCAGAATGCTGCAATTAGGTTGCCCATTCAAAGCTGCTTTCTGTCCGCTGGTACCACTTGCTTCATAGGGGCGAATTGGATTGTTTAACCACAGATCTGTACCAGAAACTAGGAAACGAGCCATATCGATGTCATAATTTTCCAGGAAAATGATTTTCCCCAAGAACTCCTTACTACGCGAGAGACGATAAATCTGCTGGATCAAAGCTTTGCCTGGATCATCAGCAGGATGTGCCTTTCCTGCGAAAATGATTTGTACAGGACGTTCTGGATTATTCAGAATGCGGTGGAGACGTTCTCTATCACGGAAGATGAGGGTAGCCCGTTTATAGGTTGCGAAGCGGCGTGCAAAGCCGATTAACAATGCTTTGGGATTGAGCATACTTTCGAGTTCTGCAATTTGAGTAGAGCCCTCTCCCAGGCGTAGGTGGTGCTGTTTCAAACGTTTACGAGCATAGGTAATAAGAGCTTCTTTGCGCAGCTGATGCACAGCCCACAGCTCTTTATCGGGAAGATTATGGATGCGTTCATTCCAAAAGTGGGGGTCATCGACATGCTTTTCCCAATCCTGATCGAGATAGTACTTGAAGAGTTCATTCATCTCGGGTGCAATCCAAGAGGCGGTATGCACTCCATTAGTGATGAAGCCAATTGGCACCTCATCCACGTCTAGACCGGGCCATAGAAATTGCCACATTTTGCGTGAGACCGCGCCGTGCAATTTACTGACACCATTA
Source organism: uncultured Ktedonobacterales bacterium (assembly GCA_966427955.1). Taxonomy (GTDB): domain Bacteria; phylum Chloroflexota; class Ktedonobacteria; order Ktedonobacterales; family Ktedonobacteraceae; genus DASYAN01. The sequence continues at coordinate 2,069 of CBJMBI010000365.1, read as the reverse complement.
TGCTGCCCTGTGAGCTTGAGAGCAAGAACAGTCATACCGTAGGTAGGGCCCCAACCGTGATCTTCGCGGGCAACATCTAGGAATTGCTCCCGATGCAGACCAAGTTGTCCCCAATATGACCCGAAGTATCGATCAATCAGATCATAATTAAAAGTATCATTGCCTGCTGGCACAGGTGTATGGGTAGTGAAGAGAGAGTTGGCGGAGACTACTTCACAAGCCTCATTGAAGTTCAAGCCTGCTGCAACTAGTTCGCGGCATCGCTCTAAATTGAGAAACGCTGCATGGCCTTCATTGATGTGCCATGCGGAAGGTTTAATGCCCAAAGCACGCAATGCACGAACGCCTCCAATGCCAAGGACAACCTCTTGGGAAATACGAATCTCACGGTCTCCGCCATAGAGGCGAGCTGAGAGTTCACGATCTGCTGGAGCATTTGGGGCAACATCAGTATCCATCAGGTACAGCGGCACACGCCCGACAACGAGCTTCCAGATCTTGGCATAGATGCGACGTCCTGGCAAATCAACACTGATCATTACCTCATTTCCATCTGGACCAACTGCCGGCACAGCCGGAGCCTCTGAGAAATGCAGCTTGTCATATGAAGCTTCCTGTATACCCTCTCGTGTAACACGCTGATGGAAATAGCCTTGGGGATAGAGGAAGCCAACTCCTACCAGTGGCAAGCCCAGATCACTGGCTTCTTTACAATGATCACCGGACAGAATACCCAGACCACCGGAATAGATGGGTAGGGATTCATGGAGTCCAAACTCTGCTGAAAAATAGGCAATGGTCTTGCCTTCCAGTTCTGGGTAAGTCTGTGAGAACCAAGTCTCATTTGGATATGGATGAATATAGCGATCAAAATCGCCAATTACCTTGTCGTACTGTCTAAGGTAGTCATCATCAGCTGCAGCCTGTTCCAGTTTCTGGGGCTCAACTTCACTGAGGAAGCGTACAGGATTATGCCCAACCTGTTCCCATAGATCTGGATCGAGGGAGATGTACAAGGCCCGTGCTTCGGGATGCCAACTCCACCACAGATTGTAGGCTAACTCGTATAAACGGCTAATACGAGCAGGCATAATGGGGAAGACTGTTATGCGACCATATACTTTCACAGGGTTGACGTCCTTTCTTCTCGTTGACGGTCATTAAGGCTTTTTGTTTGAGTATCTTAATGAGTTAATCATCATGCATCTTAATCCAACCATGGCGTAATGCATGAACGACGGCGGCAGTGCGGTCGTTTACTGAAAGCTTTTTGAGAATAGAGGTAATGTGATTCTTGACAGTTTGATCACTAATCTTCAAAGACTTAGCAATCTCTTTGTTACTGTTTCCACGGGCGATATAGTCCAGAATCTCCACTTCCCGGCTGGAGAGTGGAGAATAGATGTCCTTTGTATTATTTGTTTCTTCGTCCTCCACAGTTAACTCGCGGAAAGACTTAAGGACACGACTGGCAAGCTGTGGTTTTGAGAGGACATCATCCCTGATGAGATACTCCCCATGACTGACTTTGCGTACAGTCTCGGTTAATTCTTCGGTCGTAATATAACGTGAACAGTAGGCAGCGGCACCGACCTTGATAGCTTGAAATAAACGCTCTTCATCTTCTGATGGTGTAAGAACAATGATGGCTAGTCGCGGTGCAATATGACGTGCCTGGCGGGCAATCTCAAGTGGATCAGAGGAAGTTAGGCCTGCGTCGATGAGGGCTACATCGGGGTTGCACGTACGTACTATTTCGAGCACATCTGCAGCATCAGTCGACTCACCAACTATTTCGCAGTCTCCCATCCGTTCCAGGGTTGCGTGGATACCCTCACGAAATAGGGGTTGTTCATCAATAATGATGACACGTATCGTTTCCATGTAATCCCTTCGTAGAAGCGCAGACAGTGTGAAGGCCCATCACAGTGCTGCCTACACTCTTCATCAAACTGTGACCTGTAATACCCCTATTTGTAAACATAGGGAGGAAACAGGTCTTCCCTTCTTGGTGGCAGTGCACAGGAGTAAACCCCTGTTGGATGTGTGGCCTCTAGAGAGGAACTTAT
>CBJMBI010000364.1:0-4503 GCA_966427955.1 uncultured Ktedonobacterales bacterium | reverse complement strand
GTGGACATGATCGGCATGCTGGTAAAGGAAACCGTAGACGAAGGCTCGGCTTTCCATGTCGATCGGGAATATGACCCCAATCTCGACTTTTTTGCCCAGCAGGACAGATGGTACTCTTTGTCTCCCAATTAATGCTGAATTGGCTCTGATCCAAGCGTTCAACACTTTTTGATGCCCAGAATGTATCAGAAAGAGCAGGTCCAACGAGATCTATTTGATGATTTTGTTGACAATGTTTTCAGCATCCTCGTAGCCTTTCTCGACCAGATGTTGCGAAGGTCGCGCTTGTTTTTCGGCTAAATGCTCATGAATATGTTCAAGAACTTCTCCATCTGAAGTGGTTGATGCGGTGGTCATGACTTCCAAAAGCAAATGAGGTTGATCAGCATCACATCCTTCAGTAAAATGTACTTTATATCCTAACCATCCTGTGCTCTTCTTTTTACGATATCATCTGGCAGCCGGAAGTCTCTGAAACGTGACTGATAGCGCTTGGCTCACTCAGACTTCATCTGTTTTAAAAGCCAATCTGGTACCACTTCCGCAAGAATATTTAGTGCATGACGCATCGTTTCTCCAACACATTCAAGGCGATTTACGGATCTAATTGCTGCCAAAACATACGTCGAGTTGGTCCTTTGTTTTCCCCATTCTTTTATCCATCCCCGTTCTCGAAACTGAGACCATATCATATCAAAAAGGCGACGTTCTGCTTGATTTTTCAGTAAACGACCACGAAATTCACTCAATACAGAAAAGTCAAAACTCGGATCTGTTATTTCCCTCCAGGCTAATTCGCCAACACTATCTTAGTGGGGTCCTACCTGGAGAAAAAACCAGTGAAGAATTGTGGATGACCTGATAAAACTCTGTAGATCAATTGCCGCAATCTACTAAGTCATCAAGCAATCAAGCTATTTAACGACCTTGACACCGCTATATTCAATAAAGTATATTTGATACCGGCCTTGATTGATCGTCATATCAGTACGATGAATATTTAAATCACAGTTCAATACTGTCAGCTTTCCCTGCACTTTTCCATCATTTGGAAGCTTATCAATATTCGAAGGGAAGCAATCTATAGAGCCTCGAAAATTCTGGCTCATTCTGGCATATAGTAAACGCTATTCAACATTATAACAAATAATAGAGAGAGCAAGGACAGCGGACGATGGGCCATCCTGGAGAAATACAGGAAAACCAGAAAAGAGATGATGATGCTTCATCAAATCCATGGAATGATGCTTTTAAGCCCGAGATTGGGGGGCAAGCACGTTCTGAAGAAGCACACTCTCTGAAAGGGTCAGAAGTCCATCTTGGTGATATTAGTAGGCCTACCATAGGATCTCAGCCGGAGAGCAAACAAATTCGCAACTCACTGGGCATACCATCATCAGGCATGCAATTCGATAGCCTTGCGTGCTCTCTCGGTCTTGATCAAATAAATTCGCAGTTCATAACATCATCAGAACACCCCGCCGTGGAGTTTCCTCATCCGGGAAACGATGCAACCGGCGGAAAAAGTCAGGGTGATAATGCCTAGCTTAGCGAGATTGAGCAAAATCTCGAAAAGACCCAGAGAGGGCAAGAAGCGAAGGATGGGGAGCTATACAACACGGTCACTACACTGGAGTCAAAACTACCGCTTCCCATACCACTTTATTGATGTACTTTTGTTTTCTATACTCAGAAAGTGTCTTCTCTCTATTTCCATTACAGCAATTGAATGGAAATAGGAAGAGGACAATAGAGGAAAGAGCAGTCATGCCGAGGATACTCTGTGCTAAATGTGGTTATAGCATGATTCTTGCAAAGAGCGTCTGCCCTAACTGTGGTGAGCCTCTTGCAAGCACATCGACTTCAACCAGCCCATCATCCACAGCATCTTCATCGCCTCTTCCGCCTCCGCCATTGTTTGGTGGATATGGTACTGTGATCACTCCTGGTTCCGGATCAGGATCAGGGGCATATAGCCCTACTCCAGTATCAGGAGCATCACCTGTATCTGCTAGGTCAACAGTATCTTCACCTGTATCACCTCTAGCTTCCTCGCCCAAAGCTACAGGCTCTCCTGGGCGCGCCTCATCACTGGATGGAGTCGTCATCGACCCTCCAACAACTCTTGAAATTCTTCCCCAGCCTGACTGGTCACACATTGCCATCGCCTTTTTGCTTTTTCCGATTGGCCTACTTGTATTGACCGCCTTTTTCAAACAGCGCCGTGAGCCTCAATTCCGCATAATCGTGACACGGGTCCGTATCCTTCAGCCTTCAGGAATGATGCGCGACGCTCGGATCGAAGGCGATCTCCTGGGAACTGGCATCTCTCAGGGTGACACCGTTTCATTACAGGGTCGGGATCGGGGAGGGGCGCTGGTCGTTGCATCTGGCTACAACCATACCACAGGCGGGGATATCCTTATTGAGAGCCGTTCCAGTTACACGTGCTTACGGACAATTGTCACCATTTTATTGGTAATCTATATACCTATATTCCTCACAATACTACTAACAACTGTTAAATAAGCGCAACCGCAAAATATCTTTGACAGAGGGAGTGGCATTTGAAAGATCTATTTGCCCAAATTTATTCACTCAAGGTCCAACTTGATCTTTTTGTCTATGTCCGTACGAGTCTGTTCCCCGACAAACCTGTGCGCACATGGATCAGCTCGCCATCAGAATTTGTCTTCTGGGGAGCATCGGAGACATCTAAGCCATACATCTGTTTTGAAATCGGGCACACACTCTTCTGTCCACATTCTCTAGAAGGAGATGACAACAGTGAGCTTTATGCCCTTAACCAGCCGTTGCTTGAACAAGCATTACGTTCTTGGGAAGCACGGTTCGATCCAATCGATGATGTAGATGGGCTACCAGGCATTTATCAATATGGATATAGGCCGTTTCCTCAGGGACAAATGAGTGAAGAGACCTTATTCCGGTTATAATATAAGAATATCATTAAATTGTGGCATAATCTTCCAGCACCAGTGAAATGTTGGCTCTTTGTCCGTCCTCTGGAAAGGGAGTTTGATTCCAATGGACCGATGATTGCTGCCAACACCATTTTCACGATGCTATGGCCCCGTAGTGCTGCCACTCTCGGTCACCCTTGAAATGGCAGTGAGGTCGCGCAAACTACTCTTGGACAAACGTTATATCCCGGGTGTGGTTTTCACCTGGCATCTGCGCGAAGCAGACGTGCCTGTTCATGTTGCTGTGACGGCGTTAGCCAAAAGCCATCGATCCGAGCCGGCACAGCGAAGAGGCAAGACAAGAGTTGACTCTGCAAGTCTTCAGCGCGCAATGATTCGCGCACGGGAACAACACCGCATGTACTGGGACAACTCCGAGCGTCGAACAGACCCTCAGTTCCCTGGCCTTTGCTGCACTTGCTTACGATCTGGAGATCTCCTTCGACGTGGAATCTGACTATATCCCGGCCTGGATCTGCAAAAGAAGGTGCGAGCTGCCGAAGAATTTTGGGCACACTGCTGGCTAGACAAAAAAAGAAAGACTGAGAGGGGACTTCCCTCAAATCTTATGGTAGAGGAAAAGAGGACAGGGTGCTAAATCTGCCCGGACAGACTTAGCACATATGTATGAGTTTAAAGGCGTACGCTCCTTAACCAGCAAATAGCCAAATAGCCACAGAAGATTGACACAACATTCCAGATCATCTATACTGCCAATTGTGGTAATTAGACTATCTTGCCAGTACTCCCTGCACATTCCCTCTCGCACAATCATTGATGGAATGTGCAACATATTGGCATAACAAATCCGCACAGAACATTTATATTATCTCATCTTGTAGCATATTAAGGACGCCAAATGGAAGACAAGGACTCGCTAGAAACAGGTACAACACCGCAGGATGCAGAGGCACAAACCTCATCAGATCCCTCGCTTGCAGCAACTTCTGCAACCACGCAAAGTTATTTCCCAGACGATGTCTCAGTTATCCAGGCGAACGAAACCCAAAACTTCCAGGCGCTGCTCTCAGAAATATCTCGCCTGCGCCAGGATTTCGAGACCAAGGTCCTCTACGACCAGAGCAAAGAGCGCATCATCGACAGCCTCCACAAAGAGCTCCAGCAGTATCGCGAGGGGTTCCATTTCCACATTTTGCGACCGGTATTGCTCAACCTGATCGGCTTATATGACGACCTCGGCATGCTCATCGAGAAACTGCATGCTGACGCAGCAACAACACACATAGCACAGAATATCACCATTTTTCAAGATGTTGTTGAAGAGATTCTCAATTGCAACGGTGTCACATCTTTCACCGTTGAACAGGAAACCTTTCTTCCCAGCAGGCAACGCAACCTGCGCGTCATCACCACACAGGACCAGGCACAGGACAAATGCATTGCTAGAAGAATACGCAAAGGCTTTGAATACGATGGAAAGCAGCTCCGTCCAGAAATAGTCGAAACATATAAATATGGGGCGCAGCCAATAGAAACCTCTTCATAGCAGCAAAGAAAAGAC
>CBJMBI010000363.1:0-4505 GCA_966427955.1 uncultured Ktedonobacterales bacterium | reverse complement strand
TATAAAGGCATATCCATTACCTCCACTCAGGGAAAACATTCATGACTAATCGCTATTGTACTGATGAGACCTGAGCGAGTCAAGGCGGTAAATGCCAAGGGAGAAATGCTCCTTTCTGAGCAAAACATGATATCAACAATAGTGAAAAGCGAAAATTGTCCCTCTTTCCTCCTTGCTTTGGCACTTTTACAAGACCATACTAGAAATGGAAAACGGCTAAAGAAAAAATTGATCTTTTCAAGAAAAATACATAGCTTATAGAGCTAGCAAAAGCAAGGAGCCGATAAACATATGGCAAAATGCACATTCTTCTCACTATCAGTTTCTTTCCTTAGGAAATACACAAAAATACTGACCTTATTGATAGTCATACTCTGTCTGAGTGCTGGTATGCTCGTAGATACATCCCTGACATATGCACAAACTCCAACAGCCGTAGTTAACATCCCAATTGCAGTTCAGTTTATGAGTCTAGGAAGTGCAAGAAGTGCTACAGCTCTCTTCGGTGGGCAAAAACAACCGAGCCAATGTATTACAACAGGTAATAGCAATATTACTGGGAGTATTCCTGAGAAAGGGATGGTCTCAGTGGAATTTTTCTCTAGCTTAGATTGTTCAGGAACCCAGAGTATGCCATTCTTTCGGTTTAGTGCGCTGCCAGTCACTATGGGAGGTACGGTTATTTGTCAGTCGAATGCGAACTGCATATTGAGTCCAAAAAATCCAGATTCGCCTATACTTAAGGCTAGTTTTATGGATCTGGGAACTGCAAACAGTGCTGCGCTAAACTTTCGTGGGCAGCTCATCGGCGGCTGTATTACACCAAATAATAGCGTATCATCTCAAAAATCTGGGGTTGATCCCTTGGTGAATCCAGGACAGACGTCCCCCAACGGAAGCCCATTGGCAATGCCTACCCAAAATGTTGAGAGGGTACCTAAGAGCATAGTTGAAGGGGCAGTTGATAATAAACCTGTCATCTTCTCAGTGAACTTCTTTCCTACTCCAGATTGTTCAGGAAACCGCAAGATATCGTCATTTCGGTATAGTAGAATACTGGGAAGTGGGGGAGCTACTCTTATTATTCAGTCTGAAAGAAAAGTGTTCGCTCCGTCTGGTGTGCTACTAATTCCATGATAGCAACAGCAGTGAGATCTCATCTGACTGCTCAGATATGAAGAGACCCTTGCCTAGACCTGATACTATAGTTGGGGAGAAAATGGTTCCAACTGGAGGAGGAATAAGATGGCCCTTACTATAGGTATTATTGGTCTGCCACAAAGTGGGAAGACGACATTATTTAATGCTCTGACCAAGGCTGGTGCGCCCATCAGCGGGTATGCCACCAGCACAGTCCAGGCAAATATGGCAATTGTTCAGGTACCTGATGCACGTTTGCAGCCACTAGCTGAGATTTTCAATCCTCGCAAGGTGACGCCGACAACTGTTGAGTTTGTGGATGTGGCTGGTATGGGACAATCCGAGCAGTCAGGCAAGCAGAAACAGGGACTGAGTGCCGAATTCTTAGGCCATATTCGCAATGCCGATGCCCTAGCTATCGTGCTACGTACCTTTGCCAACGACAACGTACCGCATATCTACCAAAATATCGATCCATACCGCGATATGGAAAGTCTCAATGCAGAACTCTCACTCACCGATCTGGCCTCGGTCGAGCGCCGTCTTGAGCGTACCACGCGTGCAGCTAAATCGGGCGATAAGAAATATCAACAGGAATTAGAGACGCTACGCCATTTACAGAACGAACTTAACGAATTAAAACTGGTGAGTCAACTTGAAATTGCTTCCCAAGATCAGGCACTAATCAACGAACTCTTTTTGCTGACCGCCAAACCACGTATGTATGTCTTGAATGTCAGTGAGGATGTCCTTGGAGCTGCTAATGACCTATTGACGAAAATTGCTTCAGGTGAAGAGGTACAGCTCGAAAGTTTGCAAGGTGAGCTAAGTGGCATTGCTCGTGTTGCCGTGCGAGCAAAGAGTGAACAGGCTGAGGTGGTAGCCGTTTCTGCACGACTGGAAGCTGAACTATCTGAATTACCTGAAGAGGATGCCCACGAGTATTTAGAGTCACTGGGCCTTCCGCAACTGGGTGCAGATCGTGTGATCCAAGTTGGCTATCGCCTCCTCAACCTCATTACATTCCTTACAGCAGGTGAAGACGAAGTACGAGCATGGACAGTTACCAGAGGTGCAAAAGCTCCCGAGGCCGCTGGCAAGATCCACTCCGACATCGAGCGAGGCTTTATTCGCGCTGAAGTTGTCACCTTTGACGACTTTATGGCTTGTGGCTCATTCGCCGTTGCCACCAAAAAAGGTCTGCTACGCTTGGAAGGGAAAGAGTATGTGATTAAAGATGGCGACATTGTCCATTTCCGCTTCAACGTTGCGAAGTAAATTTAACCGCCTCTTCTTAGGCCCATTCAACTGACATTAGGATAGCCTAAGGAAGAGGTTTTTTATGGCTAGCTAACAAGATGTTAATAAGTCATTAATGGTACTTAAAACATGGTGAACAAACATTTAACAATGGTTTAATTGCTCATTAATATCTAGAAGTTATCATATCCATAGAAACTTTTTCAATCTCGAAACTGATTGTTCGCCTATTTTCCAGGCGAGAAAAAAGATGGTCTTACAGCCAAAACGGCTCAAAATTTAAGCAAATGGAATGATGAGCCGAAAGGGAAAATGACTATGAGCATCGATACACTTTCAAATTGTCATTACGATAGATTAAAAGAGGCACGCAATATTAAGGTCCAAGAACCTATGAAACCTTTTGACCCTCTCAGAGTCTATGTTAAACAATCTGAAATCAAAAAAAGTTCAAACATTGCGGACCATGTAGGTTCCATAATGAAAGAATTGTATTCAAAATCCGAAGATATTGTAGAAGAGCGTTGCAGGAATGAAATTAAACAACTTGAAAAAGAAATAAGAGAAATAGATAAAAAGCTTGATCCAAAAGAATTTGGATCAAAAATTAAAGATGAAGAAAAGAAACAACTCGAAGAGCGAAAAAAGGCCATCGGCGGTAAAATAGAAGCGTTAAACCAAGGGAAAAAAGCTGAAATTGAAAAAATGTTTGGACATATATCGGGCTTCTATAAAACTTTCAATACCATAAAGGAAACCTCAAAATTAACAGAAAAGCAATTCAAACAAAACCTTGTAGCAGCTAGCACCCTATGGCTTTATAATAGCTTTGGTAGGGTTGACCAGGGCGTCCAAGACCTTGTCAAAACTCTGATGAAATTGATCGCTGAACAAAAGCTCTAGGATGCAGAGTGCATATCGTCTTGGAGGTAAGACGTTTATGCTTCATGCTCATACTGCTTGATAATCTTATCAACTAAGTTTCCTATTTCGTGCCAAATATAGTGCTGATAATCCAGCATGCGAGACTGATTGAGGTCGTACTCGCGATTGGCAGGATTTTTCTGAGCATTTTCGGCAAACTGTAGCGAGAGAGCCTTGGTCTTCTCGCCACGGCCATGCAAATAGGTTTCCAACTCTCTCAAATCGTTTAATAGTGCCTTTAACTTTTCATCACTAGAGGACATTGTATTACCTCTCTTATTTTTAGTAGGATCTACTTAGATGAAGATCATTTATCGAGCTTGAGCGCATCTGCAAAGCGATTAAAGAAATTGAACAGACCAATGACTGTGGTAATCTCCACAAGTTCACCATCATCAAAGTGGGCCTGCAATTGATCCCACAAATCCTCATCTACGGACTGTGCGCTTGTAGTCATGATTTCCGCATAACGCAGTGCGACCAGCTCACGCTCCGTAAACAGGTGACGGTACTGATCAATATGGTACAGTGCATCTAAAAGTTCTTCACTTACTCCCAGCTGCCTTGCCAAGGCAGTATGCGCGGCCATTCAGTAGAAGCAGTGGTTGACCTGGGAGACGCGGATGGCTAGCAACTCTTTTAATTTCGGCTCAACCGTACCCTGGCGCATGGCTGTCTCTATCAGATGCATAACCTGCTGCATAAGAGCGGGGCGATGCGCCATGACACGCATCATGGTCTCCATTGTTGCGAAACTAGCCATTTCCAATCCTGGCAGTTGGATTGAATCATCGGGTGGGATACGCGGCATGCAAAAGGTCTCCTTGTTTTGCTTTGCAGTCAGGCAGACTGTGGTGGATTAAGGATGACACGTCCATGCTCGCCCGCGGCTGGTTGGAAAGAAATTGACACATCTTGTCCTAGCCTTGCAACCATCTGAAGAAGACGTTCAAGCGAAAAGTTGCTCATCTTAGCTTGCAGCAACAGACTGATATGGGGTTGTGGTACACCTAACAGCGCTGCTGCTTGGGTCTGAGAGAGTCCCCGCCGTTTGATTTCTGCAACGATATAGCATAACAACCGTGCTCTCGCTAGGCGCTCCTCGGGATTAGGCAAGCCAAGATCAGTAAAAGGATTCTCGCTGCCAATGACACATGTTTCGTCATTCATTGTAATGGTCC
>CBJMBI010000362.1:0-4537 GCA_966427955.1 uncultured Ktedonobacterales bacterium | reverse complement strand
AAAATTGCCATACAACTGTCCAATCACACATTTATGACAATCGTTCATCCGCAATTTTTTCGGATCGATCCTCTCGACCCAAGACGTGCCTAAATCCTGGTCGAGATACTCAACCCCTTTGGCTATTTGTGCTTCAAACATTAGTTTGTCCTTTCTTGATTAACTAACTTTCAACAGAGAGAACCCACTATTTCGCGTAAGAGGCGCGTCGAGCATGTCTCGCTTCTCAGAGATGTCTACCACATTGGAAGAGACCACCTCTTGAGCAGGCAACACAACCACCTTAGTAGATTTGCGAGCAGCATAGAGATCATTATGGAGCTCTACCATCTGGTTTATGTGGTAGCATTTGCGCCCGAACTCCGTATTTGCTTTACATGTACAGCTATGCGCCTTGTTGCGGCGTAAAGTCACGTAGTACTCTTTCCCCTGATCATTTCTGACCAGAAGAACGATGTCACCAGCATGCAGACCTTTAGGAGCGTAGTCCTTCTTGATCGTGTACCTCACTAAGATTAACAAATCCCTCTTTGCTGTCTTCTTGCTGCTTGCCATTTGGTGTGGTCTCCTCTCGACTGACTAGTGGTTTGTAGCTCTTGCTTAACTGTCTATAGTATAACCCCCTGACGGGTTATTGTCAAGTGCTTTTCCTATCAATTTTTAGGGTTGACAAAAATCACCTGACGGGTTATACTTCCAATAACCCGCAAGGGGACATAGAAAGGAGACAGATATGGAAAGCCATCTCAATCTGTATGAATGGTACGACGCTGCTACCGCTGCTGCAATCATCAGCAAAAATAGCAAAAAGCAGATTGATACAGATTATGTAAGGAAGCTGGCTCAATACGGTAAGATCAAGAAAGTAAAGATCAATGATCGGGCCAGCCTGTATTGGAAAGAGGATGTAGACCGTTACCGCGTGAAAGAACGTGGTGTAAAGTCAGGGGAAGCATCCAGAAAACGGGCACAGCAGAAAAGAGAAAAAAATGCTGCCTAGCCCAGGCTCCATGCCCATTCCGACCAAGAAACAACATGGAGCCCTAGCCACTGTTCACACATCTCAGCAAAGATGTGCTAATTAGCAAAGGAGATTTAACCTTGGACAAGAGTTTAACACAATCTGGCAATCCGTTGCCATTCGATGCTATCAAACAAATAGACAAAGACGGGCGGGAATTCTGGAGTGCAAGAGATTTACATGATCTGCTCGGGTATTCCACATGGCAAAAATTTCAGAATGCTATTAACCGTGCCATCCGTTCTTGCAAGAACATTGGAGAGCCAAATGTTGAAGATTGGTTTACCCGATCGGTTAAGCCAATAATTTCAGGGAAAGGACGTATGCAAGAGATAGAGGATTATCGTCTAACGCGTCGTGCTTGCTACCTGATAGCGATGAATGCAGACCCTGATATCCCATCCGTAGCCTTGGCCCAGGCCTACTTCTATGCAAAAATTCGTGAGGGAGAGTTGGGAATATCACCGCAAGCTCAGGAGCTAGACCCAATCGAGACAGCCCAAAATCCACAGTTGCTTAGACAGGCAGTTGAGCAACTAGAGGATATCGCTCTTGCAGCTGCAAAGAAAGCTCAGCTCTTCAAACTGCTTGAGCAGCATTATTATCCAAGCCAGTACAGGACTCGTGGTAAACGCAACCTGCCACAAGCCAAGCCTGTCATCTGGAATAGGATGCAAGTGACACAGATGACCATCATTTTTGAGATAGCATAGCATGCATAGCGTGGCAAGGGTTCTTTCTACTCTTGCCACAATTTTAGTGGAGGATATCACAAATGAGGGATCCTTACGCTCTACCAGAACAGTACAAACATTGGGGAACAGAAGAGCTGAAGCAGTATGCTGGGCGCGTAGCCTACATGATCAATGTCATGTGCAGCAAACACTGTGTCGAGACTCCGTTTGACCGTCACGTGCTAAACAATGCCTATGACGAACTTAAAGCCATAAAGACGGTTCTTGACTCTCGCATTAGTAGCTATACAACAAAGCTCCTCATAGAGCGCATTCTTGAGATACTAGAAAAAGAGTTTGCTGCCTACGATCAACGAGGCCGAGACACCAGACTTGCAAGAAAGCTAGCAAAAGCACAGAAGAGAATAGCATAGTGTAGAGCGGTCTAGGCACTAGACCAGAAAGGACCCGGCATGAACAAGACCGAACTCAAATCACTGGCTCAACGCATAGCAGCTAGTGAGCAACCGCGTGAATTGCTAGAAGAAGATGCACTAGAAATATATCTTGAAGTGCGTAACATCTATCTGACCGAAGAAGAATTTTTGCATCTCGTTAATGAGATACAACAGAAAGGACAATGAGCATGAATAACGAAACAGATAGCACATACACAGGTACAGGATACATTGGTATTCGTATTTCTGGCAATGATGCCAATAATGGGTATATTGCGCCTTTTAACGAGCAACATATGCCAACTGAATTTGGGACAACACTCATTCCAATTCCTGCAAATGTCTGGAATGAGTTCGTGCAAACATGCCAAGAGTCGGAGGATATCACATCTAAGGACTATCACATGTTTGCGTCAATTATCTGTATTGATGCGATTTCGTCCTACACTAATCGAAAGAAGAAGCGCAATGCCAAGAAGAAAGGACAACCATGAACGAGCAAGACCGTAAGGACAGCATCCTCGACAGCGCCTGGACGCGCCTTGAAATGGAAGGCATGCACATCACAAGCGCACTGCTGTATGAGGCATGCAACCGTGAATACAGCTTGGAAGAGTGTACTGAATGGATGAGGAAAGTAGACGAGCGACTAGACGCTATGCGCGAAAGAGGGCTCGAATGACACGTATATGTCACTCTTGCAAACAAGAACGTTCCGTGCAGTACTACATTTCAGAATGGCAAAAGAGGTTTATGATCCCATTGCCATTTCCGTACTGTGAAGGGTGTGTTAAGCGCAAGGGAGGCTTGACGCTATACAAGGATTGGGTTGTGCAAACTGAGAGAGGATGTAGATTAGCGCCTGCAAATAATCCTGAGCTGAGCTGAAGGCGAGAATATCCAAGAGAGGTAGTTGACGCTACCTCTCTTTTTTGTGCGCCTCAGATCGCGCTAGGATGCGTTTCTGAGGGCTTTGTTGAGTGCATGCATGCGTGCGTACCTACATACGCTTAAAGACCTGTGCAAGGATGCTCTCGTCTCCATTCTTCTCATAATCCTCATAGAAGGCGATAAGCGCCATGCGAGCTATATCATTCTTGCTTATACGCCCTGGCTTTCTGGCCTCAAGCTCTCTGAAGATATGATCTAGCTTCTCCAGTTCGTCAGCCTTGTAGCGAAACGAGCCATTGGAGAGATGCTTCTTCTGCTGTATCTGGTCATATAACACTTCGATGATAACTCCTTTCCCTATGCACGCTTCCTCAGATGCTTCTATACGTTCTTGCTCTCCTTCATTCTTGCGTGCATGCATGCGTGCATGTGTGTCTTCAGGCAAGACTTCTTGCTCAGATGCTTGAATAGCTGCTGCTATAGGGTCCTGTACGTCTACTTTCTCCTCAGTCTTAAATCGCTCTCCAAATGCTTTGCTGAGATCAGGTTTCTTGGGCATGGAGTACCTCCGTGAATTTGACATAATCACGTACTGCTTGGTTCTTGGCATCGTAGGCTATGCCAGGGACTCCATAGGCAGGTGCTTCCCCTAGCCTTACGCTGTCATGGATTAAGAGTAATCGTGACTCGTCCTGCTCTTGATAGCGTATGAGCAGATGGTCAAACCCCTTTGAAGTCTCACCCAAGACGACTTTAGAGAGATTGGTGTTTTCCCTCACTCTGGTTGGTAAGATACCCACCAGCTTTAGACCAGGATTAAGACCTTGCTTGACATTGTTGATGTCAGACTGGGTATCCTTAAGAGCGTCAAGAGCAAAGACGCCAGCTTCCATTGGGATGATTGCATGGGTGGCTGGGACAAGAGCGCTAATGGTTAGCATGCTCCTGGTTGGGCGGGTATCAATGATGATATCGTCACAGTCCTCCGAGAGCGAGTCGATGATCGGCTTGAGCAGACCGACTTGAGTTGCTTTCATGCTGAGATCAGTATCATCAAGGTCTCTTTTCGCTGGCAAAATATCAATCTGATATTCACGGCCACCAACCGTGAAACGAGCAGGCTGGATAACCGAGTGAGGATCAACCCCAATTTCTGTGAAAAGGGTGTTCACTGAGGATGCAAGTGTTGCTGGATTAATGCCAAGGTGAGCAGTTGCGTTCCCTTGGGGGTCCAGATCGATCAATCGAACACGACGGTCGAATAAGTAGGCAAGTAGAGCAGCAAAGTTCACTGCTGATGTGGTTTTACCTGAACCGCCTTTTCTTATGGCAAAAATCCATACTCTCGTTCTTTTTGTTTTATTCATGTATCTCCTTTCAGTGTACGCACGCATGCATACCCGTACACACCCAGGCATTATTGAATTCCCCCAGCGAACGAGTCAAGGCAACAAAAAAGCCTCCGCGAAGGGAGGCGTGGGATTGGCTACCAA
>CBJMBI010000361.1:0-4539 GCA_966427955.1 uncultured Ktedonobacterales bacterium | reverse complement strand
ACCTCTCCTTCAAGATTTATTTACATTCTGGAATGCCATATGGCCCGGAATGTCTATGGTGCTGCAAGGTGTATGGAATGAAATAGTAGGTGTAATAAAAATAGTATGGGCTATTATATCGGGTCTATTTAAAATCGGCTTAGACTTAATAAGTGGCAATTGGGATATGGTGTGGAAAGACATGAAAGATATGTTAGGTGGGATATGGGATGGCATAAAAACATTTGTTAGCGGCGGAATTCAGGCTATGCTTGGGACTCTGATGGGTATTGGAGGACTAATCTACACATACCTTGTAAAACCATTCGAAGGGGCTTTAGGATCAATCGGTGGTGTGTTTTCTGCTATTGGAAAGCTTATTGCAGACGCTACGGCATTTAATTGGGGCGCTATTCCAGGGGATTTACACACATTACATATCCCTGGATTTGCTGATGGTGTCGAGAATTTTAAAGGTGGTTGGGCACTAGTCGGAGAGAAGGGACCCGAGCTTTTAAAGCTTCCCAAAGGATCTGATGTGCTCAATGCGTCAAGCACAGCTAACATATTGAAAAATTTCAAATATTCCTCAGGCGCGGTAGGTATTGCCAAATCTGGTGACTTCCAATATCCGAAGTACGGTGGTAATAGTCAGCCTGTCGTTGTCCATGTCCAGCAACCAGCCATACATGTCCATCCTGTTGTCAATGCTCCTGACCTCTATGTAGATGGCAAGAAGATGACAGATCAGATGGCGATCCATCTAGCAAATAGTATCCGCATGAAAGGCGGTGTGAGAGCCCACTGATGACAGCAACAAATCTTACCGCCTTCATCTCGAATATTGCTTATCCTGTGCTGAATACCTCTTATAGCCTCAAAGATAATTCTGATGAATTATCTGATGTGTCTCTTGCCATTTTTGATGCCAATGGCACATACAGCTTTCAATTTGGTCAGGCTGTGACGATCACTGATACCTTTGAAGGTGTCAAATTTACTGGATATGTCAGCAAATCTCGGGCAGTGAAATATGCAGCAAATAGTGCAATAGAGTGGACTCTTGATTGTGTCGATAATCACTTCTTAGCACAAACAAAAACAAGCAATAGAACAATAACTAATCAGTATGCGGGTATTGCTGCTGTTGGCATGGTCAATGATTATTTGGCATCTAGTGGTGTTATAGCAAACTATGCTGTACGAGAAGATAATACACAAGCAGAGTTTGCTCAAGGCACGCTATCAGGAACACAGGCAACTAGCAATCTCGGAGGTGATTTAGAATTAGCAGCGGCGGGGACAACCGTGACCATCACTCAGAATACGAATGCCACACTTGGAGATGGCTTTCTCAGCAGTCTTTCTACATCAAATAATACGTTGCTCCCAACATCGACAAAAGCGATTAAGATGCAATGCCAGCAAACAGGTGTAGGACAAAATAATTCCTACACCTATGTCAAAATATTTCAACCTGCTGGCACTTTCACCGTTGTTTCAACGCGCTATCTCTACTATGAGGTATGGGCAGAGGCCTCCTCGCCTGAGATCAAATTTGGGGTTGACATTGTCTTCACCGACAATACGACGCTTAGAGACAATTTCACCACAGGCGAGATCTCGCAAAATAATCTTTCGCCACATCCGGGAACAGACCTTGCAGGCTATGCTGACCAGAATGCATGGTATGGACGTACAT
Source organism: uncultured Ktedonobacterales bacterium (assembly GCA_966427955.1). Taxonomy (GTDB): domain Bacteria; phylum Chloroflexota; class Ktedonobacteria; order Ktedonobacterales; family Ktedonobacteraceae; genus DASYAN01. The sequence continues at coordinate 2,858 of CBJMBI010000361.1, read as the reverse complement.
TCGATCTTACAAGCTTTGCTGGCAAAAATATTGCATATGTCTCAATTGCTTGTGAGGGAGACAAGCCAGGAACGTACACGGCTTACTTCAGAAACATCCAATATCTCAATAGTGATTTTTCCAATAATCAATACTTCTTCCAAAACTCACTCAATGTCAATCCTCCGCAACAACTCCAAAACCAAGGCTATGCTTCAACGAGTGTTACAGTTGTTGATACCTATGATGCGAATAACTCCTATCGCCTCTCAAATGCATATAGTATTAGCAATGTAGGACTGCTCAAAACGTCCTTTATCTCTTGGAATGCAGTGCGACTTGATCCAACAGATGGCACCTACAAGACTAGCAATGATCTTGTGGTAAAATACTCGATTGATGGGGGAAACTCCTATATTGTCTGCCAAAATAATGCAGCACTACCAGATCTTCCGGCAGGCTCAAATCTGTCTGGAGCAAGTATCCAATTTGGGATGAATTTTTACCCGACTAATGACCACCTTGAAACGCCTCTTATTTTACGATCTTTACAGCTCGTGCTTTATCCATCCTATCAAGCAATAAAATCAGACGTGACCTACTCGGCTACTGTAAGTACTGCATGGCAAAATACAGGCACATTTAGTAACACCCAGGTATCTGATATCTATTTACAATTGGCAGGAAGCACGCGCTACTGGAATGCAAATGAGACCAATAATGAGATGGCAAAGATGACGCTGATGGGCGGAGGATCAACCGGACCAAATAATGCAAATTCCTGTTTTCACTATGTCAACAAAAAACAGCTCAGTCTCCAGGTCCACCAATCCACAGAAGCCCGTAGCAGAATGGATTTCGCCGGACAAATTGCAGATGGCACGTTTGAATTTGATGTCTATATTGATAACTCAAATATGAAGAATGGATGCTTCTACCGAACAACAGGCACAAGCAACTATGACGCTCAGTATGCTTATGCAATAGAGGTAGCTGGCACAACAATTGCATTACAAAAAGGATCAAACAGTAATACTGCATCGAATGGCACGCGTACACAGGTGGCAAGCGCTACTGTCAATCTTACCTCTCAAGCACAACATCGTATTAAAGTTATCTTTAGCGGGTCATCACATAAGATCTATCTCGATGATGTGCTGGTAATCAACGCAACTGACTCAACTTATACCAGTGCAGGCTATTGCGGTTTTCGCGTCTCGAATGCAGACGCTTCTAATGGCTATATTGCTTTCTTCGACAACTTTGGGATTATGAAAGCGCTCACGGGCACATGGACATCAAATAATATCAGTCTTACATCGGCCGCCAACTATGGAGACAGTGCTATCTATTGGCAGGATTACTCAATAGACTCACAAAGTACAAGCCTGCTCGTAGAGGCTACTATCAATGGTGGGACGACATGGATGACCTGTACAAATGGCGCTGCCATCCCAAATTTCTCATCTGGTCAGTCTTTGTCTGGAGTCAATCTCAAATTTCGAGTGACTTTGACCACGGCAACCGCCACTAGCATGCCACAAATCCGCTATTTGATCGCCCGAGTATGTGGTCAATACAGCAGCTCAGGAACTCGCATAACGCCTATGCTTTCTCTTGCCAATGCGGGTACGGCAGGAAGCACGGCCGTAACCTGGACAGCAACCACGCCGACAAATACGAGCATATCAGTACAGACATCACTCGATGGTACAACTTACACCAGTGCTACAAACGGCGGCTCGATAGCTGGCATCACCACGCAACCCGACGCTACGCTTGACACCTTCTCAACGCACACTGGCCCCAACTACACTTCAACGTTCTTCCCTGGCGGCAGCGCTATCCCTTGGTTTTGGGACACGACCAATAGCCGCTTAATTGCCTCTGGCGGCTCTCTAGGCCTACTGCTTTACAATGCGATTTCAGCGTCAGACATTGATATCATCATCGATATGGATCAAAGCGATACAGGCGGCATTGTCTGGCGATATAACAACATCACAAATTATTATCAATTAATAGTAAATGACGCGTCATCGACAAATGATCCTAATACTATAATGTTGGTTAAGCGTGTCAGTGGCATTAGAAACTTTTTATCAGCGGGAACTATATCATTCACAAGAGGCACATATAGACGTGTTAGAGTCACAATGATAGGTAGTGTGATTGCAGTATATTTTGACGGGGTGCTGACACTAACCTATACTGACACTACTCCTCTTGGCTCTGGTCAGATTGGCATAAGTAACGATAGTGGTACGGCACGTTTCTACAATTTCAGAATCCAGCCTCAAGGCGATAATCTGAGCGGAAAAGTGGTGTATTCGAAGGTCACATTAACGAGCACCGACCCGACACAAACACCACAACTCACCGATCTGACAGTAGCAGCGCTGAATCCGTTGATTGGCCTCGGAGCATTGATACCAACAGCAGATTATAGCAATACATATTTATCATACAATTTTGATGATTTAGCGAAAAGATCAAATTATCAGTGGTATATCGACCCGAGTCTCAATTTTGTGTTTAGTGCATATGTCGCACAGCCAGCGCCATGGATACTTCAGAGCAGTGATCAACAGCTTTTATTAGATGGCCCCGTTACCGTTGAGTACTCTGGAGATCTCTATCGCAATAGAATGACTGTTAAAGGCGTGATAGCGACGGGGACAGACTCAGAGACCAAGAAAGGCGATGGGACAACCACATCATGGTCATTGGGCGGCAATATCGTCTCGCCTCCAACGATCTACGTGAATGGCCAGCAAAAGACAATAGGCATCAAAGGCATTGATACAGGTAAAGATTTCTATTATACACCTGATAGCAATGCTATAGATCAAGATAGCAGCGGTACTGTTCTACAGCAA
>CBJMBI010000360.1:0-4539 GCA_966427955.1 uncultured Ktedonobacterales bacterium | reverse complement strand
AAGCGGGTGCAGCAGTAGCGGTGAGCCCAATAGCTTCTGCATACTTGAGGTATGTCTCCACAGAAGCAACAACAACTCTGGCTTCAATCGAGAGTATTTCAATGCCCACGAGAGAGATCCTGACCCAGGCATCAATGACGATACCTTTGTCGAGAATGCTATTAACAACCTCAGCAAGGCTAGAGGATACGGGTGCCGCCTTTTCTACGGGCATGTTTATTTACCTCCTCAAGCTCAATATAATTGAAACGTATATATGTCCGAATGGGTGAATGACAGTTTGGAAGTGCTTACCTCCTCGATTTTTCTCTCTCTTATGAACACGTTGATTTTAGAGAATAGGAGACAAAAAGTTGAATGGCTAAGTAGTTAAAAGTTGATTATCATAAGCTAGTTGATAGCTAAGTAAAACAAAATTGATTCTTGAGTTTATACTTACAATCTTTCATTTCTGATAAATTTTGGCTATAATACTAAGAGTAGAATGATATGATGTTGAGTTAATACGAGGATTTCTCTTGCCTGAGGGATTAAAAAATGGTGAGAGGAGATGAAGCTTCATGGTGAATGTGGTCAGAGAAAAGGTAAAAAGATTCTTAACAGAGACTCTTGAAGCTGAAGAAATAAGAGTAATTGGGATTGAGCATGCCAATGGTGTCTGGACAGCCGAGGCCGAAGTGTTGGAAAGGAATCTTACTCTGCCGAGCCATCGAGTGTTTGAAAAAAAGCGATACGTAGTCAAACTGACAGATGATCTTGAAGTTTCTTCCTATAAACAGGTGAAAGATAAGAAGGAAGAATAGAAAGGTTGAAGCTATGACAGCGAACTCTGGGCTATATGCCTACGGGCTGGTAGGCGAGAGTCCTCAACGACTTGATATTTTGGGAATTGACAAGAGGAACAAAGTCCATCCTATAGGGGAGGGAGAGGTCTGTGTGATGGTTAGCGAGGTCGATATTGATCAATTTCAGAAGCAGGTAAAGAACTTGCTTGCTGAATTGAGCAAAAATGCAGGAGCTGTTCACAGTGGCACTGGAGAAATACTACAAGCCCATGAGAACGTCATCGATACGCTTATGCAGGAGACCACTGTTATTCCCTTGAAGTTCGGAACCATTTTAAAAGATGAAGAAGCAGCTTTAAAGATGTTACAGGATAATGAGGAGAAATTTAAAAGTCTCCTTGCTAAATTTGATGGAAAAGTAGAATGGGGATTGAAGGTTTATGCCGATAAGCAAGCATTGATAAAGCATATTATGCAGATAGAACCAAAATTCACAAAGTTGGAAGATAAACGAGAAAAATTATCAAGAGGGGCTGCATATTTATTGGGTAGAAAAATGGAAGAAGAAGTACAGGACCATGTTGTTGCCCAGCTGAACCAGGTTGCCGAAGAGATTTTTCAAGAATGCGGAAAGGATGCTGCTGAGGCAAAACTGAATGAAACCTTGCCACAAAAAGTAACCGGGAAAAAGCAAGAGATGATACTTAATGCTGCTTATTTAGTTGAAAGAGAAAAGGGAGATTACCTTCAGCAACGAGGCAAAAGCTTCAGAAGCAAATATGCATTTATGGGATTAGACCTTGAGTTTTCTGGTCCGTGGCCCCCGTACAATTTTATTGAAGGACAGCCATATCATGACGAATCAGAAGAACATAACCACTGAACAGATAGCTAGGAATCAACGTGTTACTCTTTTGGAGCTTTTGGACAGACTTTTAGATAGGGGCGTGATGGTCAAAGGTGAGATTCTGCTATCGGTAGCAGATATTGATCTTGTTTACCTGAACCTGGGACTATTACTTTCCTCAGTGAAAACTGTCGAGAAGGCAGCAAGAAGAGATGACCGAAGAGCTACAGAGGTGATTTCGCGGCAAACTTCTTCCCCAGGAGGGTTCTTGGATGTACCACAACTGGAAGAGGAAAGCAAAGAGAGAGTTTCAACACCTTTATCTAAAGAAAATGACCAGAGTAATGGTGGTGGAAAAACGAGGAACACAACATTACCTTCAGCTATGAGTGGTGAGACAAAAAAATTATCTAAAGCAAAAACAGACATTGATCATAAAAATGTGGAAAAGGGATTAGTCAAACTTGTATTAACGCTAGTTGATTTGATTCGAAAACTTATGGAGAAACAGGCAATAAGAAGAATAGAAGATGAACAACTAAGTGACAAAGAAATAGAAGATTTGGGCAATACTTTTTTACTTTTGGATGAAAAAATGGGCGAGCTGAAAAAAAAGTTTGGATTAAAGGATGAGGATTTGAATTTAGATTTAGGCCCTTTAGGGGAACTGACTTAAGTGATTTCAGTTGCTCAGGCTTAGAAACCAAAGAATAGTTAGGAGAGGGTGTTTATGGCAGAGCAAGTTAGCCGTATACAAACAACGAATGTTGCCGACCTCTTAGAGCGAATTCTTGACAAAGGAGTGGTAATCGTCGGAGATATCAGGATTAATCTGGTAGACGTTGAGCTTTTGACTATTAAAATACGCCTGTTGATTGCCTCGGTGGATAAGGCAAAATCTATTGGCATAGATTGGTGGGAAAATGATCCATTTCTCTCTACCTCTAAGAGGGCACAACTTGAGGCAGAAAGGGATGCGAATAAGCTCTAGAATAGATACTGCTGTGTCTCAAACTTTTATTCTGCTACGTATAGATAGAAAGTGAATGGCATAAAAGCTGAGATAGTATGTATTCACTTTTGCTTCCATTGTGAGGAAGAGAGAAAGGATGATGCAGCAAAGGAGTTCCCTGTGCATGCATTTTTCCATAAATGCCAAAAATGGTGAAAAAAACCGTGTAATATGTTTGATGCAACCTTAAGGGGGTTCTCTATGGCAATGACTCAACGCTCAACTGTGGTTGGAGTCTTTCCTGACCGCGCTCATGCCGAGCAGGCTATCACTGAACTCCATAACCTTGGATTGAGGGACAAGCAGATAGGTTATGTCGTACTTGGCGAAAAAGGCATGGGAGAAACAGCAGTTGCTGACAAAAAGCCTGGTGAAGGGGCTCTTCTGGGAGCAGCTGGCGGTGGAATAGCTGGCGGTCTTCTGGGAGCCGGAGCAAGTCTCCTCATCCCTGGCATTGGTCCAGCGATAGCTGGCGGTGTGCTAGCTGCAACCCTGGGAGGGTTGGCTATTGGAGCCCTCACAGGAGGGATCACTGGTGCCCTTGTGAAATTGGGTGTACCGGAAGAGGATGCTCGCTACTACCAGAGAGAGCTTGAAGCTGGTCGCCCCATTGTCACGGTCGAGGCTCTTGGTCAACAGCAACAAGCAGTGCTCGATGTGTTCCACCGTTATGGAGCTCATGGGGCAAGTACACGACCAGGTATGTAACCCTGTTGGCAACTTAAATTATCCGTTTTTGCAGAGATGTGCCATGTGATGTGGTGCATTGGTATGGACACTGATTGAAACCAACATATCCAGAAAGATAGGATATGTTGATTGATAGATAGAGAGGATATTCTCCACAGAAGGAGGTATCCTCTCTTTTAAAGGTTTTTTTATTGCCATGCATAGATATATCTATAAGCTTATTTTATCTAAATTGGATATGCTAGCACTAGAGAAACTCTGATAAGAATAAAAAGATCACTTTACGATTAGATCCTTTGGAGGCAAAAACATGGCTACCAAATCCTTTCCAAACCAGAGTGGACGAGTATCAATTGAGACCTACCACACTGACGTTTACAATCAGCTCAATGTATTCAGCACCTCAAAAGCACTTCTACCCAAGTATAAACAGTCTCTGGCTTGTTTGGGGAATGTGATTGTTCGCAATAAACTCCATGATCGCTTTGGAATCAGCTTGCTTCATAAGCATTTTGATCTCTTTGATAATGAAATCCTGCTTCGTAGAATCGATATCGAGCGCAACTGTGCATATATGGAGCCAACCAGATGCTCTGGTGGTGCGATACCTTATCTTTGGAAACCTGTGCGTAACCCTCAAGGCCAATGGTCGTTCTTTCCTCTTGAGTATTTGCAACCACTAGAGAAAGCCTCTGTACCAAAGTCTTCTCTGACGGGGCTTTCTCCCTTTTTAGTAGAGATGGCTAACACTCTGGAAGCACTGGATGTGCTTGATCTGTTTAGTATCGTAGAAGCGAACCTCACCAGGATTAGACTTGAGCCTGATGAAATCTTGGTGGAAACTACAGACAGTGAAAAACGCCGTCTAGATCTCAAACCGGTTCACTCTACTGATGTCAATTCTGACGAGTTGACAGAAACGTTCTGGATGTTCAGTCCTATTGAGGATGCTAACGGAGAGCCAAATAAGGGTCCCACGGAGACCACAGAGAGACCAACAGAGACTCCCACGGAGGTTACAGAGAAACCAACAGAGGCTCCTACAGAAGAGAAAGCTCTAGGTGTCTGCTCTGGCCAACATTGTTTAGGCCACTGTAAAAGCCACTGTAAAAGCCACTGTAAAGGTCACTGTCTCGATCACAAATTTACAGTAGCTGCTAAGGTCTCCTAGAACTCGTTGGTCCGAGCCCTATGCCGTGCCGGTT
>CBJMBI010000359.1:0-4562 GCA_966427955.1 uncultured Ktedonobacterales bacterium | reverse complement strand
CTCTACAACTAGAGGCTTGTTGACAAATGTCACCTCTGATATAATTGCCAAGAGATGGGCACTTCTATCAAGAGAACAGTCCACAGAAGAGACTCTAGGATTGTTGGCCGAAACTAACCAATCCAGATTGATCCGGCATATAGTGGGGGAACTAATGAATACAGAGATAGCATTGTCTGGCACACTGAAGGATTTCGGCCTTGTAGAAATTATGCAAGTCGTTGAATTGGGAACTATGACTGGGGCTCTCCACCTAAAGCAAGGTTCTGGCCGCACAGGCATTCTCTATTTTAACGAGGGCAAGTTGGCAAGTTGCTCTGAAATGGACCCCGATGCACTAACCCTTGGCGATGTACTACAACAGCTTGGTATGACTGGCAACCAACACATTCAACAAGCGCAGACACAGCAATTGCAAGATCCTCTAGGAAAGCGCATGGGAGAACGACTAGTGGCCATGGGAGCAATTACAGAGCAACAGTTGTATGAAGCGCTACGCACAAAAACTCTGTGGACGGCACGAGAACTGGCTCTTTGGCAAGACGGTACATACGAATTCCTCTCCACTCCCAATATCCAGAAACTCCTTCCCCATGGCGAGACTCCGCTTGACATTGAAGTCTTACGCTCAACAATGGAAATGGTTCGCTACACCGATGAATGGGAAGAAATTGGCAAATTCCTCCCCCAAAGGATGTGCACAGCCCTCCAAATGGCACCGACTATCCCCTATACCATGCAATTTGACATACGTACATTAGAACTTTTTACCCACGTTAACCTCTACCATAAAGTGCGCAAGATTGCGACCGCCTTACAACGCCCAGAGTTAGATGTAGCGCGCGATCTAGCCTATCTGGTCGAGCATCAGTTTCTCCTGCTTGCCTCACATGACATAGCCGAGCAATCCAAAGGACACAAAGTACAACTTCCAGAACCAGCAGAAAAACTCCGTCTGGAAAATTTTGCTTTCTTGGATCTGATCAGTCGCATGGAATTAGAATGGGAAAGACTGCACACACCGATGGAGCAGCTTCCCGCACTCATTAAATTTATCAATTGGACAATGGATGCCCTCGCTGAGACCTGTCATGCCAATGGAATTACTCTCGACCCTAATACACTTAGATCGTTGATGATTAACGAAAATCTCTGGTGTCTGGGCAACTACCAATTTCGGGTCGAGCAAAACCATATCAATGTCGAGCATTTCACCACTCTCTGCTACGACGTGCTTAATGGCGACATCAAGCAAGCAGCAAGCTTCTATGACGAAGCATCGGTGCTCCTACACCGTCTACTATGCAGCATTTTCGAACTGATCAATTCCCGCGTAGTCAATCCACGCGAACGCATTGAGAACCAAGAAGTATGGGAAGCGATGTTTGATCAATTTGCTCTGCCGCGCCGCGAGCCATAATGCCAGCTTCACTATGCATTCATCCGAGGGAAGACTCAGTCAACCCTCCGCTGTTGAGCCTCATCAATCAGACTAACAAGATACTGGAGTTTCTTGATTGTATGCTCAGCATTGCGCTTGTTTCTTTCATAGCCATCAGGAGCAAGCTGCTGAAACCAAACACGGATATCGTCTTCAGAGATATCATACCATTTGGCATCAGCCTGTAAACGCAGGTAAACCCGCATCTGCGGCTCTTGCTTCTTGCGTGCAACTGTCGTAGGAGCGGACTCACCGGCACTTTCACTTTCGTCAGCCGCAACAGCTGCCGCCAGTTCTGCTGAGGGATGTAACTCTTTATAAAGGGCCTCCACATCACTAGCACGAAAGAACGCTTCTCGTCCCACTCCTCGATGCGTTTTGATACGGCCCTCTTTGATCCACAATTCAAGGGTAACTCGATCTATGCCCAAGCGTCGAGCCACCTCACCAGCCTCCATAAAGGCAAAGCGCCCACTTCCAGCTTTATTAATCATCTCCAACTCCTTCTCCTTCTTGATGTTTGTAGAACATTAATAGTGTGCTCCCATAGCGACGCTCATCAGTAAGCACAAGATGCTGACACTTGATAGCCACTACACCTGAGCGTTCTTTAGGGTGAATCTGCACAATGACTAATCCCCCTTTAGCTATCAGTGTTGAACTATCAATCAAGGCCAATGCACGAGCAGCTAGCTCTTCATATTGCGGAGGTGCCACATAGATAATGTCATATATTCGTTGTCGGTTTGTAATCAAAGCATGATTTTGTGAAGATTGTTGTTCCTGATAAGCTTGAAGAAACTTAAAGGCATCACTATGCAACATCTCTGCACGGTCTACAAGTTGGGTAATTTGCAAATTTTCGCGCACTAATTTCAAGATTTTAGCATTCATCTCGATAAATGTAGCATGCTGAGCCCCACGGCTGAGTGCTTCTATGCCAACACTGCCCGTACCAGCAAATAAGTCCAGGAAGCGAGCATCTTCAACCCATGTTGAAAGAATGTCAAAGAGCGCAGTCTTCACACGATCCATAATGGGACGTGTTCCGACAGTTTTGGGAGTTTTCAATTTGCGCCCTTTGGCTTCACCAGTTACCACCCGCATAGCGGTCCTCCTCTTGCTTAGACATAGGGGGCAGCAGATGGAAATTCTCCAGATTATCTTCTGGATCTTCTTCTTCATCAAAGCGCACCGGAGCTGATGCTGGCATCTCGCTACTCTGGGATTGCTGACTACTACCCTTTAGATTGATTTGACCCTCCGATGTATGCGAGGATAGCTGTGCCTGAGCTCCTGCAACGCTCGATAGAGAAGGAGATGCCGAAGCAAGAACAGCTTCTCGATGTACTGGAGGGTGCCCTGGCTCCATTATACCCTGAACTTCCTTCTCGGACCGGACTACTGCATGTGCATTTCTCTGTGCGACCAAGTACCTCAGTCGTTCAAGCGCCTCACGCAGATTTATGCCAGTTGAAAGTGATCTCACCTTCAGCATTTCCATCGCCTGTCGTGGAGTCAGATTAAGATTCTCACTAATATAGTGAATGAATTCGGGCAATGGCAAATTGCCACTGCTATCAAGGTTCGGGCCAAGCTTCATCGGCATATCAACCCCAATATTTGGATGCATTGGAGCCACCACCGATTCCTGACTGCGTGCCAGAGCCAACTCTTGTCCTTGCCCATTAGGTAACCGAGGAGCAACCTGAGCTACAGGCATAGAGGCAGGCATGCTTCCCGATTGCTGCGATGGGGCTGATCTGTGCATAGGAGCAGAGCACGATTTTACCTGGGCATCTGGAACACACTGTGGTGTCTGGGATAAACACTGTCCAAAACGGTTGGCAAGCTGGTTCATACCAGCCTCAGCCTCACGAAACAGCTTTTCTCGTTGCTCCATGCTTGCCCCTAGAGGCACAGGAACGCTCATCTCAAGAGTATGCGTCTGGCCATCCTTACTATACTGCGTGGCATAACGTAGCCAGATATAAGGTCCGGTAGCATCCAGATTCTTCTCCGTCACCGTCGTGCACTCCTAAAACACTTAAACACTACAAGTAGAATTGTCCATTAATTTAACTGCCTAAACGCCGATCTTGAAACAGTGCGTACATTATAGCAAAAATGCTCAAGGTAAGCACCCCTGAGAAAAGAAACTACTGAGCTTTCCTTAAAAATGAACTCTATTCGCTCTTTAGCACGTTACAATAATAACGAGACTATTTGACACAAAGGAATATACGTATGATATTATAATGAGACCACCGACCTTATATACCGTACCACCATTTATCCGAAACCCAGAGCAACGTAGAGATCTACGTTCAAGCCATAGAGTTACGAACGAGAAAGTTGAGATGTACAAGACGATGAGCAGTTCTTCACCCACTCAGTCGCCACCAACACAAATACCGGCACTACCACCAGAGAAGAAACCACTACCAAAACAGGAGGAGAAACAGGCATTGACAATGGAACGCAAACCATTAAGAGCTACTCCTCTCAAACGAAGGGTAGGAGAAACTCGAGTTGCACGTATTATTAAAGCCATTTTACGGCCTCCCCTCAAAGCTCTGTATTATCTGAGTAACTGGATCAAAAAACATAAACTGGCCAGCCTAAGCATTATTGCGCTCCTAATAGTGAGCATCAGTGCAACAACCTATTATGTGACTGGCCAACTGCCATTTGGTATCAATCACGATCCTTTCAATTTTAACTATGACGGCGGCAAAGGAGAGGGAACCCTAGTAAAAAGCTGGCTCTATGCATTGCGTGATGGAGATACCACTCATCTTTTATTGCTTGATCAAAACATCGCAGCAGGACAGGCACCAGACCCAACACAGTTAGTTACTCAATTTAGTGAGACAAAGGCACACCTTACTTGGGGAGAGGCAAACGTAATAGCCGTCAAGCAGCAACCAGATTCGCTCGTGGATAGCTTTGTAGAAGTCCCAATCCTAGCCAAGGGCCCTGGAAGTACTCTCAAGGCTATAATACTCTGGCACTTTGTTACCGCCTCAGCTAATGGACAAAGCGTGCTCTTAGGCGCCGATCTGATCTCTGTGCGACCCGTCCAATAGTAGCATTCTAGGGCTGAAAGACAAATGTCTTT
>CBJMBI010000358.1:0-4575 GCA_966427955.1 uncultured Ktedonobacterales bacterium | reverse complement strand
CTTTAAGAGAGTTGCTTGGACGGGGAGTTCAACTCTCCCCCATCTCCACCATTCACAAGGCTAGAAGTAAAGGTGTGAACCAGCTTCTAGCCTTTGTTTATGCCCTCGACTCTCTTCCTCTCCCTTTACTAACCAGAGCCTTTGACATCCAATTTGACATCTATCAGGAAATTTGACATCCAAGATTGACATCCTATCAGATTGTCGCTATGCCTTCTCTTTTTTGAGAGCGAGAAGCTGTTTCTCAACTTCCTTTTCACTCCTTGCAGCAATAACCTGATGCAAGAGTTCTCGTACCTGTTCAGGATTGCAAAGAGTTTCACTCTGATCCTTGGCCAGTTGCGCAAGAGCAGGAAAGTGCATCTGGATAAAGAACAGCAAGGTTTCTCTCTCTTCTCGTAGCTTTTTCTTGTGCTCCTCTTCACGAGTCTCCTGCACAGCCTCCTGCACAGCCTCCTGCACAGCCTCCTGCACAGTTTCCTGCGCCATCTCCTGGGCAAGTTCCTTGAGAGCCCAGCTTTCCTTGAGAATATCTTTAAGCATACCAAATCTCCTTCTCAGCCAAGACTGATCATTTTCCTCTTCGAACACTAAAGAAGCGAAACCATACGTGAACGAAAGTAATTCCCTTTGCTTGCCTACTTCCTCTTGACCTAATTCGCTAATGACTCGCTCAACGGCTTCACGTCGTTGCCCTTCTCGACTTAATGGCACAAAAGGAAGTAAACCTTTAAGACCTGTCTGAAACAAATCCTCAGTTGGAATAGTCCACAGCTTGATCACCCGAAACCAGAAGCAATGCACCAGTTCTCCATCATGCAATCTCACTTCATAAGGAGACTGAGCAATGCTACTATCAGGTTTGAGATAAATCACAAAGGAATACACTGGCAATTTATATTTAATGAATGCTGCTACATTATACTCCCACAAGCGCTTGGCCATGATTGGATGGCTCGTTGACTGAAACTCAATATGCAATAAGTATATCTCGTGCTCAATAGCAATTCGATAGAGAATATCCGCTTCGATATTCCGACTTGCAAAGCGCGGTGAGAGATCATCAATATACTCTGCTCCTTTGAGTAACCATTGAACAAAATCTTCTGGTGCCTCATTGGCAAGATTTTTCACCTTGCCATCCCACTCTCTCAGCTTTTTTTGTTTCTTGTTCACAACGTCATTCCCTTCTATGTAAAAGAAGTATAATAGATACTATCTGATTTGTCGAGAGGAGAGACTATCAGACAATCTGTTACATTTCAAGGAAGGCAATCTCCCAGATACCCGAGAAATTGCCTTGTCTCACCCATCTAGAGTCCTTGGTTAAAGAGTTCACTCAACTTGTCAGCAACACCCTGCTGCATCGAAGGAAGGACATGAGAATAAATCCTCAGAGTCGTGGTAATATCCTCATGACCCACAAACACCTGTATCGTCCTTGGATCAACACCCATGCCCAGAAGCAACGTGACGACACTATGGCGCAGATCATGAAACCGCATATGAGAGAGACCAGCCTCAACAAGCAGCTTGTCAAAGAGCTTGAGCAGATATCGCGGGTTCAGATAGTTCCCTTCTAAACCGCAGATCACCAGATCACGATCTTGCCAATCATCACCTACTTTCAGACGCTGTTCTAGCTGGTTTTTCCTATGTTGCTTCAACATAGCCACAACAAAAGCAGGAAGCACGATCTTTCGTCGACTCCGAGCTGTTTTCGGCTCACCTTCAACATAGCCATACCGTGCAATAAAGTCTACCGTACGACGCACTTGGAGCAGACCAGACTCCAAATCAATATCAGACCAGCGCAAAGCGAGCAGTTCACCCCGACGCATGCCAGTAGTCAGAGCCAGAGTCAAAAGCATATCCAATCGATGACCACGGGCAGCAGCCAGAAGAGTACGTGCTTGCTCAAGGGTTAACGACTGAACCTCATGCTTTTCCAAACGAGGAGGAGTAACCAAGTCAGTCACATTCTTTGGAACTAAGCGCCAACGCACAGCATTATCAATGGCATTATGCAGAACACCATGAATAGAATGAACGGTTTTAGCAGAGAGACCTTCTTTCAATTTCTTGGTATAGAACGACTGAACGTGCTGAGGCGTCAACTTTTGCAACTGGAGGTTCCCAAGAGCAGGAATGATATACCCGACAATCAACTTTTTATACTTGACATAGCTACTCACACGAAGTTCAGGCTTCTTCACATCCTCTAGCCATTGTTCCAGATAGACACCGAGTTTTAACTTCGGACCAGTTGCAAGGACCCCCTGCTCTTGTTCAGATTGAGCCTTCCGCAGCTTCTCTAAAGCTTCCTGCTGAGTACTTCCGTAGACATAGACACGTTTGCCCTCAACACTGTAGAAACTTCCCGCCCATCGGCCATCTTTCCTCCGAACTAACCCACCTTCACCATGAGCACGCCGCTTACGCTTTGCCATAAAAGCACCTCCTATGCGCTTAAACTTTCATGAGCCTTTAACCATTGTTGTAAAGAGTCTGGATGGACACGACGCACACCACCAAGAACCATAGAAGGTAGCCCTTCAGTGTAAATGAACTTATAGACTGTTTGGCGACACACACCCAGCAAGAGAGCAACATCCGCCACACTCAACAACAAAGGTTGAGCCGCTGAATGCTTCTTAGGACGAGCCATAGCATACCTCCTTGTTAAGCAATCGCTTTTTCTCTCTCAATCGAGTAGAGAACCCGTTTTTTCTGGACTAATTCATTAAAATCGCGCTTTTTCTCTTCCAGATAGCTCTCGACCTCCTCATATAGGAAATGAAAGGTATCTGAAAGATCAACTCCAGCTCCAGCGAGCCGACCAGCCGGACGCCATGCCTCAGCCGTGATCGAACATCCGGCAATTTGCGCCACCATGCGACGCATATTCACTTGATAGCGCCGACGGCGTATAAAGGGAGCGAGATCCAAAGTCAGAGCAGGCAGGGGAGCAGCCACCGAAGCACGAGACGTCTCACATTTGACCATTCGAGAAGGGTCCTTCCAGGGATGAGCTTCTAATGCTGCATCAACCAGCTCAAGTAACTCCCCTTTCTCGCGTTCCTCTGCCTCATCGTCAGATTCTGGCAGGACGGCAGGAGCAAAAGCCGATTGAATGACCTTCCAATCAGGATGCACAGGCCAGCGCGAACGATTGGTATCCTCTGTGGGGATCACATACCGCAGCCAGCCATCAGGAAGACCGTCCTCACCACCACCAACATGACCAACGGCATAGGACCAGAGCCCAGGAAGACGCTCTTCCAGATCATAAGCACTGTCAATACCATGAAAGACGCCATCTTGCATCATCTCATTGAGCGCAGGACGCTTGAAGCGCACTTCAATCCGCCAAACGGGAGCCTTCCCATCCCAGACGGGATTGCCATCCTCATCCTTGACCGCGAGCCACAGATCATAGAACCACTCCTTTTCCCGCGATTGGTACTTGATCTCATGCGTCTTATCATAGATCAATGCCGAGAGCGCACCACCACGAGCCCCAAAGGGCAGGCCAGTAATGCGGCCCCAGCGCTGTTTGATTGAATCAGGACCGTCAATCATGCCATCATCAGGAGCCGAGGAGGGAATAAGCCCAGTGAGCTGAGCACGCGAGACAAAATGCTCTTTGACGACCTCAACAGAACTCAAATCAAGACCAGTGACATCGACGGCGAGATCACAATTGGAGACATGCGGCACAATATATTCCCCAAAGATGGACATGAGAAATTGATGCACTTCGACCAGGATTTGACCCAGATCACGCTTGCACCACAAGTACTGTGAGGAAAGCCGTGCTTGTGCCAGAATTTGAGCCTTCGAACTGCGATTGACGGCAAGAGTGAGCAGTTTGTTATGCATGATCCAGTTGAAACCATCCCCTCCTTTGGCACGCATCACCAGAGGAAGCCCTTCGAAGACAAAACGCGTCGGAAAATCCTCCTCAATCTCTTGTGCTTGCTCCTTCAAGAGCGTCAACTCCTCTCGCAGGAGTGGATCAATGCGCCGTTCCTCTAACTCGAAGCCGTGATCAGTTGGATAGACATTGAGCACCAGCGTATCAAGAAATGCTCCAAGTATCTTTACCATACTTTCCATGAGAGAGACCTCCTTAAAAGATAAAAAAGAGAAAACCATCGTGCAGACTCATGTATTTTGAGCGGTGGGGTTTACTTGCGCCACCGCTCGAATCATTTTCCACCGTTTGGGCAGCTCGAAGGTTTTCTGAAGGATATGTTTTTTTGTATCTGGTAGCCGACCGTCTGTTTGTTCCCTGAACGGAATCGCTGTGTGCCGGTGTGCAGGCGTACGGCGTGCCGGCGTTCGGGCGTGCAGGCGTGCAGGCGTGCAAGAAGCAAATGTTTGTGCAGAAAGGGAATGCATAGCCATTGGTGGGAAGGGGTAGGGGATGCTTTTCGTTTTGGTTATAGGGAGCATTTGCCCTGATTTTGGTTTGAGACCGTTTGAGTGGTTTATTTCGGCCTTGGAGAGTCTGAGCATGAAAAGACGTGTTCATGCTGCCAGACTTCCACCAGTCAGTCATGAGACAAGAAG
>CBJMBI010000357.1:0-4586 GCA_966427955.1 uncultured Ktedonobacterales bacterium | reverse complement strand
GAAAGCTATTACGTATGACCCGAGACCACAGGCCAGGACGTGTGAACAAGATAGCTGGAGAGTTTAACAATACTTTGGGAGAGATGAAAGGCAAACTTGATACTGTTCCAGAAGAATTGAAGGATAAAGTGGTAGAGACAACTATCGCTATCATGAAAGATTTTAAGGAATCGTATGATAATGCTGTACGAGGTTATGGCAAACGTAAAGGGAGGACAGCTAGAAAAGAGGGTGAGGGAAAAATTAAAGAACTTAATGATCAATTTAAGACTCTCAATGATGCCATATCTAGCTACAAGCAGATTCAGGATATCCAAACAAACTCTATTGAATCCCTTGGAGGTTCGTATAAGGAAATTGCTAAAAAGGCAGTAGAGGATGCTAACCATGGTTTCATGCAAATGCTAAATCGGGAGGGGGACTGGCAGTCTCTTAAAGATAAAATTGAAAATGCTTGTAGAAGCCTTGCAGATATAGTTGAACCCAAGATAGTGTCTAAGAAGGATGAAAAAGTATCTATAAATAAAAGAACTAAAGACAGTACTGGCTCAATAATAGATGAAACACATGAAATAAGTATGGATATAGAAAGCTTGATCATAACTAAAAAAGGATTTATTGAAGAAATAGCATCAGCAACAACAATGGGAAAAAGAAAAAATAAAATTAACAATGAAGATTCAAGTTATATCTCTGAACATGGTGGTGGTGTATTTGATGGAGTTAGTCAAGGGAGGCGTGGAGCAGAAGCGTCTCAAATGGCGAAAGAATTTTTCAAACAAAAGTTATCTGAACTCTCAGATAAAATTAAAAGCGGTGAAATTCAGAAAGAAAACATAAATGGTGTATTGAAGCAAATAACATTGGATACAAATAATAAAATGAATAATGAACTAAATAATGAAATACATTTGGAAAATAATAACAATGAGAGAGCAAGGACAACATTATCAGCAGTTATTTCAATAGGAGATGGAAAGATGGCGGCTGTAAATATTGGAGATAGTAGAGTATATGTACTCACAGGAGATGGTTATCTCAAGCATATTACGAAAGATGATAGTCCACTTAGCTATGATAAGGAAGACATTAGGGCAATGCAGCAAGAGATTTATCCGTTTGCAAATGTATTATCTAATCATATAGAAGGAGATAAACTCAGTGAAGGAGAACAAAAAGAAATTCAGGAAAAAATAGCAAAAATGAGTGATGATGATATGGAAGAATTTAAAACGAAGCTTAAATCAAATTACGATACTATGGTGGCTAGATATAAAGAGATTAATACAGTTGATACTGAGACTAGTTTGATGAATACTAATAAAGATTGGGATACTATAGTAAATGAAGAATTAATAGATAAAGGGAAGCTTTCGCTGGAGGAGATAAAGATGGGACTTGTTATTAGGCATGGAAGCTATATAGGTAACTCTTTAGGTGATGTTGATACTGAACCAAATATAGATACATTTAAGGTTAATCCTGGTGATAGAATTATTATTACAAGTGACGGTGTACATGATAATTTAAATGATCAAGAAATAATTGATTGCGTATCAAAATGCAAAACTGCGGAAGATGCTGCTAAGGCTCTTGTTAAGACAGCTCTAGAAAAGAGCCTAGATCAGACCCGTTCAAGACGCAAGGAAGGAGATGATACTACGGCAGTTGTGGTGGAATGCTCTGGAGAAGGTGGAAACAACGTACAAACTTCTGATAGAGTAACTGTCCAGCCTCAACCAGGGCATGAAGCTGGCCAAGGGACATCTAACGAGATTGTAGAAGAGCTGGATGATCAGAATTGACATTCTTTCCTAATCTGGAACCTGCAAGAGCATCCTGGCGGGGCATCTCTTAGCATTGACCACAAACTCAGCCATGTCTCGACAAGATGTCGGGCTAGGGAGTGTGTGAAAAAGTCACATAAGAAGAGAGCAATACATATATTCTGTTGTACACTTTGTCTATAATTTCTCTTTAGGGTGCATCTTCCATTGACAAAGAGAAACACTTTGATTATAGTTGAGTATAGTTGAGCATTTTGTTGTTTCTTGATAGATAGCTTCTCACTACTTGATAAATAAGGAGAATCATTCTATGCTTCGTGATCAACGCAGAACTCTCTCACCTTTTCGCTGAGACATCACCAGAGACAAAGGCGCTTTGTGAGCAGCTCTGCCGCGCTAGCGTTTCTGCTCACGAGATAGCTTCTCCAGACCAGACAGGTGTCACAACAACTCTCCCTATCTCTCCCCGAGACACGCTCTGAGATGACCATGAACTGGTTGTGAGGAATACGATATCCTTGTTGTAAGCAAGGATCTCTCTGCCAAATATTGCTAAACATGCTATTATAGAATTTTTAAGAAAATAGTGTTTGAACTCTTATAAGGGAAACTCACATGGACCAAAGAAGCAGAAGCTCATCACCCAACGATGCAAGCACACGTCACCAGAAGGAAGTCGAGCAACACTCACCGGAGACATCAGCCTCAAATAGTGTCGAGAAGCTTCGTGCTCACCATCTGATTGCTCGTGGTCAACATCCAGACAAGTGGCAAGCTAGCGCTGCCGAGGGCTCGACCTCAGGATTGGATAGACAGAGTGCGATACGGGAAGAAAGTGATGACGAGCTTCACCGTCAGGCAGCTTCCTACTACATGCAACACGATTATAAGAATGCAGAACTGTTTTACAAACGTTTCCTTGAAACTTACACGCAGAAACTCAAACCCGATGACCTCAAGATTGCCCAGGCTCAGTATGGTCTGGCCAAAAGCTACAAGAAGCAAGGAAGAATTGAAGAGTCAAAAGCATTGTGTAAGGATGTTCTTACTATTTACGAGCGAGAGTACGGAGCATAAGATACCAGGACTGAGAAAGTTCGGAAGAATTTGACAGACCTTCCAGAGAAACTTGGACAACCGTTAGAAAGCTACGTTGGACAACAGCCGGGAGAGCAAGGAGACTACCGCCTTAAAAAGCTCTTAGGGAGTGGTGGCTTTGCCAATGTTTATCTTGGCGAACACGCTCATTTATCGATGCAAGCAGCAGTCAAAGTGCTCCGCCAGACGCATCTGGTAGACCAAAAAGCTAAAGAAGAATTTCTCAAGGAAGCACAGACTCTCGCCGACCTCAAACATCCACATATTGTGCGTATTCTGAGTTTTGGTGTAAAGGGTGATGTTCCTTACTTAGTGATGGAATATGCTCCTAATGGAACACTCCGTCAAGCCCATCCTAGAGACACACGTTTGTCCCCAGGGAAGGTTGTCGAATATGTGAATAAGATAGATGATGCATTACAATATGTGCATGAAAAAGGTTTGATGCATCTGGATCTCAAGCCCGATAATATTTTGCTGGGAGCAGAGAGAGAGGTCTTACTGAGCGATTTTGGTCTGGTTCAAGACGTTCACAACACAGCTTCTCAGCCAATTCAAGAGAAGGGTACTCCTCAATACGCGGCCCCTGAGCAGCTCTATGGTGGGAAACCTCGCCCTGCAAGCGATCAGTATGCGCTTGGGGTTATGGTCTATGAATGGTTAAGTGGCAATCGTCCTTTTTACATCACTCCCCATCCTGATCTTAACACTAATCCTGAGCCACTTCATGGGAGGATCGAGGGCATTTCGCGCCAAATGGAACGGGTTGTTTTCAAGGCTCTGAAACCAAAGCCAGAGGACCGCTATGAGAGTGTGAAGGAGTTTGCTGAAGCATTCGAGCAAGCCTGTCGTGATTCTTCGCAAGAAGAATCAAGAGAGCAAAGAGGACTTGCTAGGCAATTATGGGGACTTATGAGACGAGGCGGTGGCGGTGCTGAGAAACAGGAAGTACAGGAGCAGGAACAAGTTTCCCCAACGGATCGAGTGTCTCTTGGTGAGTGGGACCGAGTGCCTCAAAAAGAGAGGACTAGCTTGCAGGCAGATGGAGGAGGAGGAATCGCTGAGCAGAGGCTCCGGCAACTTTGGGATGCAGTAAACGGTGCTAAGTTGTTAAGTGAAGAATGGCTTAATAATGATGATGGATATAGGAGAAAAAGGATACCTTCATATATTTCTCTTGTTGGATTTTATTCTTCAATGAATTTTGAAGAATCACACAGTTTGGAAAAAAATATGGAACTTAAAGGTGGTTGGGGGCTTGCTAGGTTTCTATTAAAGACTCGTCAAGGAAAAGAGTGGTGTAATGCAAATGGTTGGGGGGGCTTGTTTGAGGATAACTATACTGACGACATGGTATGTTCGGCTGCAAATGAGTTTATAAAAAGCCAAGAAGGACAAGCATGGCTTAACAGTGATGATGGGCATAAATTCAGGATACTTGCAAAGCATGGCATTACTGTAGGATTGCTGGCAGATGGGGAATAACACTGAGGGTAAGCTAACGTGTAACATTCCAAACCACAAAAGGTATATTGGTACTTTGTTAGTTGGGGAAATAAGGGCACAAACCAGCCCGATCCTGTTGTTAGGTACTCGTAGAAAGTCTTGAATAGGGGTTATCCACTAGGTATTGTTACGATTGCCCAGCACCATGCATCCTTCTCATCTTCGCTTGGGTCTCATCTGAGGACAGGCATCCTC
>CBJMBI010000356.1:0-4613 GCA_966427955.1 uncultured Ktedonobacterales bacterium | reverse complement strand
GGAAGCATCTCAACTAAGTCAGGGGCAACATCTTTAACTCTTGGGGCCCCAATTGCCTCAATGATTTTGCGACGATCTAGCTCATTGATTTTTTCATTAGAAAGTATTTCTCTAATATTTTTGCATATATGTGTTTCTAGACTTTTTAGGGAATCAGTTGAAGATGCTTCCCATGAACTTGTTGGTATTAATGTTTTCAACTCTGTATTAATATGAGTCCTCAACTCTTCTGTAATCTTGCTGTAATCGTGAAGAGTATCCTTGAACGTTTTATAGGGCTCGGTGAGAGGATCGTTTTTGTTCCCAGCTTCCATACAGGTGGTGTGACAAGCCTCGAGATCTTCACGGATTTCTTCCAACCGGGAATCAAAATTTCCCTTTGACAAGGTACTATACACTTTGTTATTCATAATTTCGCCAATTTCTTGCATTGCTTTATTATACTGAATGAGAACCTTATGTATCTCTCCATCAAAACGATGTTCTTTGGGCACCTCTCTTCTCGTATAGTCTTTCGTAGAACTCTCACCCATCTCTCTTTTCGGTGGATCTAACTTGTATGGCTGGTCTGATGATTTTGGTGGGACATCTGGAATTGTTAAGCTCCTCAAAAACTTAGACTTTTTTGCTGACGAGCTGGAAGCTTCCTCTGTTTCTCGTCCTCGCTTTTTAGAATCCAGAGACTTTCTTTCCATGAGGCGTTTTCCTTTCGTCAGGTAATTAGAATGCACAGCTCAAATCAATATACCTACTCTACCTAAACTATCTCACTATGTCCAGGGGGAAGGAGGGACGACTTCTCAGGATATGGCGAACAACATATATAGAGGCAATAGTGATGGACGAGGCAATAGTGATGGACTAAGCAAGAGGGAAATGAGGCTGTCAACAACAATGTATTTTGAACGGTATGGAGAACGAACGGTACCGCTTGGGCAAGAAGGACATCAAGATACTGAGGCCTCGTGTAGCGTAATCTGGCGCAAATTCTGTGGCAGGGTATTACCTGCAATCAAGGAGAGATCAATTTGTGCCTTCTTTACCCCTGGTTGGTGTTCTAGAATGGTCTGAGCAGCTTTTTGACTCTTGCCTGCAACTTGTCTTACCATTGCCTGTAGCTCGCTCCCTGGAATCTGGTAGATCCATAGACCCTTTGCCTGGATGCGTAATGAGATGGTCCCTTGAAGATCGATTGGTTTGATGCTGACTACTTGTGCAGAAATTGGTCCTATCAGCTTGTATTGGGCTGTAAGTTTGCTAGTTCCTTCTGCTTGGAGCTGGCTTTCTACCATCGTCTGTGTCAATCGCTGATTATAGACTTCTCCAAAGCAAGTAACCGAAACTGTTACTGTTATATCTCCTCCTACTATTTCACCAGCTTTAGCAGAAGAAGAGACAGAACGAATGTATTGTATGGGATTGATGAGGCGTTCATCAGGGGACATTTTGCTCAGTAGAGCAGTGCGACCCTTTTGTACAAGTGTTTTCTGGAGGGTATTTGCTGCATGATCGATATCGCTTTGTTCAACGTAATGAGATGTCTGTTGCTCCTGTCCGCCAGAGAATGGTTCTGTATTTTCTACTGTAACCCCTGACATAGAGGTTGGTGTGCCATTGAAGTCAAATGGCTGAATATTTCCCTGATTACCGGGTGCAAGCGCTTGAGCTGGGACGGTAACCGTTCCTGCTGTAATGCTTCCATTGGAATGCAATTGAGCTGCAGGAATGATAGCGTCTTGCTTATTGATAATATTTATACCGTTTTTGTCTATAAATACTGTATTGGCAGGAATAGTTTGCTCTATCGAGAGGGTATTCTGAAACGTCAGTGCTCCACTAGCATAGGTTGCCGGAATGGTGCTTGTTCCGGATGCTGGTACTGTCATGGATTGTGGATCTGTTGTAAAGGATAACAAGCGTGCTGGAACTTGCTGTTGGATGGCCACAGATGAAATAGTTACAGCCTCTACGTCATAGGATTTTTGTAGTTGGTAGCTATCTGGTGTGATGGTGATCGTTGCTGAAACCAGACTAGGAAAGGTCTTTCTTAGATAGGTGAGTACATCATTCAGGTTGAAGACGCCCCCTGCAATCAGCAAGAGCAATATGCTAACAGTCACAACGGGCCAAGAACTTCTACGTCTTGGTGAGGAAACACGAGGGGGTATTAGAAGTTCTGGCTGTTCCATTGGCGGCACCCTGGTTTGTTTGTGGGTTAGCTTCCTGCCTCTTCTTTGTCGCATGACAATTGCTCGTGGCCCTTTGGGACGTGTTGGTTTTCCATCAGCCGAAATAACAAACCTGAATTCGGTGTTGGTTCTCTGGTTCGTTTGCTTGTTCATATCAACCGTATTGATTAGTTTTTTTGGATCGCTTGAATCTGGTAATTCTGAGTTATTCTGTTTCATTGCTTTCCTGCCTTATTTGAGATGAAGGGTTCAAGCGCTGTTGAGCCTACTATCAAAATATGTTCATAGGCAGTCGGCTGTGTGCTATTTGTACTCTGCTCACTGCAGCTAGTGAATAAAACTATCGAACAGATAAAATATAGAATAAGCCAAAGATATTTCTTTATCATAAAAATCCTTTCTGGGAACCCATTCCGTTTATGGGATGGGAGGAAAGAAAGAAGCCTAACGGAAGGGTTAGATGGGAAATATGTAACGTTCTCTTCTTGAAAAGAAGTCTAGCATATGAATTTGAAGAAGGCAACATGTTAAGAGGCGCTCTCTGGCTCTGGCTATACTCTTGCATAGGAGTGCGCTTCTATGATACGCTCTATTGCAGAAATCGAACAGAAATGTGGTAAAGTCAATAGATCTTGTATCCTTGGCTGCGTTTATAGCTCTCTGGCTTCGAAGCACTAGAGGAAATTCGCTAATCAGTCTAAGGAAGATTTTGCAATTGAAAGATTGAAAGAAAATATATGCCAATTGTCAGTATTTCCCAATTAGGAAAATCATTTGGAGCCGATCGGATTTTTTCAGATGTGAAGTTTCAGATTGATGCAGGAGATCGTATTGGGTTAGTAGGTCCTAATGGGGCCGGGAAATCGACACTCCTTAATATCCTAGCTGGTCGCGAAGAACTAGATGAAGGTGATGTTGCTTTTGCTCGTAACATTCGTGTTGGCTATCTCACGCAGGTAAATGACTTTCAGCTACACCATACACTCCGTGAAGAGATGCTCTCTGTCTTTGCAGAGGTCCGCCAATGGGAACAAGACCTGCACGAACTGGCCCATCGAATGGCTTTGTCGGAGGTCCAGAGCGATGAAACGCTTTATAATGAGCTTCTCACACGTTATGCTGAATTGCAACAGCTCTATGAACATGCAGGGGGATATACCTACGAAAATCGGGTTGAGCAGGTGCTGGATGGATTAGGCTTTACACGTGAGCAGCAAGCAGACCTAGTGACACATTTGAGCAGTGGACAACAGACCCGCGCTGCTTTGGGCAAACTCCTACTGCAAGAGCCGGATCTATTATTACTTGATGAGCCCACTAATCATCTCGATCTTGCTACCTTGGAGTGGCTAGAGACATACCTATCAGTGTGGAATGGGGCCATGCTTATTGTCGCCCATGATCGTTATTTCCTGGACAAAGTAGTATCACGAACGATTGATCTTGCTTTTGGTCGTATTGAAGAATATCCTGGTAACTATACCAAATATCTTCAATTGCGTGAGGAACGTATGGAGAGGCGTTTACGTGAATACGAAGCCCAGCAGGCCCATATTGCACATACAGAAGAGTTTATCCGTCGTTACAAGGCTGGGCAGCGTAGTCGCGAAGCCCGTGGGCGGCAAAAATTGCTGGATCGTATGGAGCGTATAGAGCGGCCTAAAGATCTGCCTGAACTTCATTTACAGTTTACCCCCATTACTGAAAGTGGTCTCGTAGTTCTCTCTACTCGTAAACTTGTCGCTGGCTACAGTCGTGAAATGTTGAGAGGACAACCACAGAGTGAAGCAAGGATCTTGGTCCGTGTCACAGACTTGGAACTGTTACGTGGTGACCGTGTAGGCCTGATAGGGCCAAATGGCGTTGGGAAAACAACTCTGTTGCGTACCTTGATTGGTGAACTTCCCCCTGTGAGTGGGCAAGTTCATATTGGCCATAATGTGCGTATCGGCTATTATTCTCAGACGCATGCCGGACTCAACATGGAACGTAGCATCCTCGACGAAATCCGTCAGGTAAGCGCTTTGAGCGAGGAGGGAGCGCGAACTTTCCTAGGGCGTTTCCTTTTCTCACGAGATGACGTTTTTAAAGCAATTGGCACACTGAGTGGTGGGGAACGTAGTCGCGTTGCGCTTGCGAAACTGATGTTACAGGGGTCAAATTTGTTAGTTTTAGACGAACCGACCAATCACCTTGACCTACAGTCACGTCAGCTCCTTGAAGAGGTTCTTAGTGAGTTCGAAGGTACACTGCTTTTTGTTTCCCATGATCGCTACTTCATTGACAGGCTGGCAACGAAAGTATGGGCCATTGAAGATGGTGTGCTCTACCCCTACATGGGCAATTATACTGAGTATCGTGTGTATAAACAACGCATGGAACAAAATGCTTCTCCCGGTAAAGTTGTAAAGACTGGAGAGGAAG
>CBJMBI010000355.1:0-4619 GCA_966427955.1 uncultured Ktedonobacterales bacterium | reverse complement strand
GTAACGTATATTCAAACATATAGTGCGGCAATTAACTCGATTTTAATGCGGTGGGTAGAGTACTAGGAACCAAAAGGAGCATTTTTATCATGATGGATTTGGCCGAATTGACCTGGGGTAGATACAATTCAAATCAGGTAGCGCCTATTGGAAGTTATTGGTGCCCGAGAAATAATGCAATATGCCAATTGACTTCGGACGGTAATCTGCCCGCTGATGGCACATGGTGTCGCGTAGACCCATCAGGGACACAAACATTTGCCAATATTGCCACAACTATCAATAACGTGCTTGGCACATCGTACACAGCAGGAAGTTTCCATGCGCAGAGTTCAGGAGACCTCATTGCCAATCCTGGTCAGGCCTCCGACGATGCCTAACCAAATCATCAAGCGTGGCATTTTGATTAGCTTTAATCCAGCAACCTACACGGCTAATGTGCTCATCTTAGAGGCCACAAGTGCCTTTCTTCAAGGCGTACCTGTTGCCTGCCACCTTGATGGGACCAGTGCTCAGGTCAACTCGCTGTGCGCCATTCTCTTCTTTGATGAGCAGAACTATACCGACGCTGTGGTGCTGGCGGTTTATCCTAATGCCACGCAGGGTGTGCCCATACCTGCTCCTGGACGCGTGGTCTTTGTCTCAGGTTATCAGCAGTTTCAGAACCAATCTATCAATGCTGGAGCCGTCAGCACTTTCACGCTCACTGGCGGCGGTTCTGGTATCCCCGTGGGAGCACTTGGCGTACTCTATAAAGCCTACTTTACGAGTGCGACCGTTGGGGCTTATATTCAGCTTGCACCTCATGCTGCTGCTGATATTACTGCTTATGCTGCTATTGGTAATCTTGCCATCGCTAACGGCTTTCTCAATGGGACAGGACTTGTGCAGCTTGATGTCAATGGGCGTATCGATGTCAAAGCAAATACTGGTACTTGTACAGTAACGTTGTATACGCATGGATATGTTTTTTGAAGGATAGTGAATACAATAAAAGTTTTTCATTCAAAAAACATATGATTTTCATGAAAGGGGACTAGATATGACTGAGAATGATCTGAAGGGTAAAACTCTTGAACGTGTTACTCAGCAGCTTGATATTATCGAGCAGATGATTACGATACTGATGGATAGAATAGATCTTGACAGTTTGAAGACAAGCGAAAGGATTAATTTCGCAATCAAGTTTATGACACAGCATGCTCGTACACTTAAGTTATATGATGATATTAGTAGGGACCGTGAACCATCTTCCGGCCAACAGGATGTGGTTGATCAATTGATGCGTTTGATGCGCAATGATCCGTCTGGACAAGATGATGATGCCTTCTCCTCTGAGGATGAGAACGATGCCTTCTTTTTCAAGGATGGTATCTAATGCGCTCTCTTTCTCTTACACTGAGGTCGGCTCTCAATGCTAACACGCGTCGACCAGTGATCTCTCTAACTGCTGAGGATCATATCAATCATCTGGCTCAGGCTGTTGCCGCTAGTAACAGCGATGGCTATAACGATCTCTGTATCGCTAGTGATGGCAGTATCATCCGTATCCGTGTTACTCGTGGGAGCAACGCTTTCCAGCAGTCTTTGCAATGGCAGCGTATCACTGACCCGACGTCTGGCTCGCAGTGGACGACATGGAATACTTTTAGTGGAGGATCGAGCAATGTATTCCAGGATGGCGGATGTGCAATATCAAGAGATGGAGGGACTATAAATGCATATTGCCAGCAAGGTACTGGTGGCAATGCATTATGGAACTGGTTTTCTAATGATGGTGGACTAACATGGAGTGGGCCAGGAGCGATTCTGAGCCCACCAGGTAGTGCACTGATCAAAGGGATCAGCTCGGCTGGCAATGCGGATGTCTTCTTCCAGTATGATGTCAGCGGTGGCGACAATATAGGGTGTAGCTTCTGGAATGGCACTTCTTGGTCAGCTCTCCAGGCGTGGACACTCGCACCCGCCAGTGGTGCCCAAGGGCTTGCGGCCTATTGGACTGGATTGCTCTATTATATTGTGTATAGTGATGGCTACGCACTTCATCTGGCTACAACTAACTCAAGTGGAACTAGTTGGACTGCCCTGCCAGATATTGCTCCAGCTACAAACACAGCTATTGCGCGGATCTCACCGCGTATTGCCGCCTTCGATGGGATCTTCAATTTAACCTGTATCGAGGCTGATTCTGGCTTCCTCACTGGCTCTATCTATAGCTATCCGCGTGTGCGTCAGAGTCAGGACCTCGTGCATTGGTCTGGTGGTTATATTCTACACGATATGCCCTGTACCTATGGAGCTACTATCTTCAAATGTACACCACCTAGTGCAAGTCGTGCATACTATATAGCAACCTGCATGCCATTCATTCGCCAGGGCACCAGCTTTCAAACGAGTGATAGTACACAGTATATTGATCTGTCAGCTCGTGTGCTGGAATACAAGCGTACCGACGAGATCGGTAAACCAAGCAAGCTTAGTGTCGTCCTTGATAATGCTGGTTCTAGTCTCACGCCATTCGTTGCAACCTATGGCGCAACCTACAAGCCTATTGGCATTAACACCTCGCTTGTACTCAGTGAAGGCTATCGAACTGGCACGCCGCCTACTACCATCGAAACAGTCATGGTTGCAAAGTATCACATTCGACAGATCATTTTTGAGCGTGCTCCAGGCAAGAACCAACTTCGACTAGAGGCTGAAGATCTCTCATGCCTGCTGGACCAGAATAATCGCTATCAGGCGACCTATACGAATCAGCCACTCTCCTGGATGATTACTGAAATCTGTGCACGTGCAGGTCTGCTCTCCATCTCACTTCCAACCACTGTGCAGATGAGCACGAATGTAACAACTTTCATCCTGCATGCAGGCCAACGTTACCGCCAGGCCCTTGACGAACTCTGCCGGATTGGCTGGCTTGAATACTTCCTGGACCAGAACGAGACCATGCAATTTCGCGAACTCTCGCCCTCTGATCCATCCGTCTGGACTTATACCCCAGAAATCGAAACCTTAGCTATCGGGAGCAGCGATCTGCGAGGGAACCATATTCTCGTCAGTGGTAAGCCGCCAGCCGGAGGACCACTTGGGTCTATTACCAATGGCGAGGCCTACGACGATGTCCATATGCATGCAACTGGCCTGGAGCGTCTAGTCATCAGTGCTGATCCTAAACTTGCCTCCTCAAGCTTGTGTGCTACCAAAGCGGGCTTTATTCTTGCCCAAGAGCAGCGGAACCAGACAGCACATAGTATTGAAGTTCCAGCTAATCCAGCATTACAGATTTTAGATGTTATTGCTGTTAACGATGTAAATTCAAGCATTGGAGGAACCGGACTAGCTCTAACAGCAAGAATACTTAAGAATGAAACACATTTTATAGTAGAAAAGGCTATATATAAAAGTATTCTACACCTTGAAGGTTTATAGTATGAAAACAAGAAGGAGAACGCCATGTTCCTGAGCGATATTGAAAACATGACACGACAAGATCTCTTTGATACTGGCGCAACGCGTTGGTCCACCAGCGATATTGATCGTGCCATTGACAAGGCTGTAGATCGTTATACGGCCTATGCTCCTAATATCGTTTTTATTGATTATCAGATGCAGCCCTATCAGCGGACCTACCCCTATCCACAGAGCTGGAATCCGGCCTATCCGGTACTCTGGATCGAAAAGATCTTCTATCCCCTCCAGGTTTATGGCTCGCAATACCTCCCGCCAACCACGGCACCCTCCTTAGCGATTGCGGCGGGGGCAGGCCTGGGCATTGGGATCTATCAATACCTTGTGACCTTCCTAACTCAAGGTGGCGAAACTCCTGCTGGTCCAACTGCTAGCATTACGACCTCTAGCGGCAACCAAAGGGTCAATCTCTCCAACATTCCCATTGCTCCATCCCAGCCGATGCAGCCAGGAGTTGCCACCAACAACGTTATTGGTCGCAACATCTACCGGACGCTTGTTGGTGGAACGACTTTCTTCTACCTGACCAGTTTGCCTGATAACTCCACAACCACTTATACCGATACTGCTGCTGATAGTGCGCTAGCAGGCAAGCCTCAGCCTCCGACGATCAATACCAGTGGAGTGATGGTCTGGCCTCCCTACGAGCGGAGTTTCAGCGAGTACAGCAACATGTATGACTCGACTGCTGCCCTAGCCTCTGGTGGCAACATGGGTTTGATGGGACAACCTGGGGATAGCAGTAGTCCAACTGGTACGCAAGCGCCGGCCTTCACACTCAATCTTTCACCTGCCGAGCTACCCAAAGACAACTCTCTAGCTATGCGCGTCTTTTATGCTACGAAACATCAGCTTGATGCTAATGGGAGCACTATACCTGAAATACATAGGGATATTATCACGTTAGGGGCATGTGCTTATGCGATGCAGGCGTATCAAGTTCCGACCAATGATAATTTTGACTTTCAAGATGGTGGATTGCGTGACAGGGTAGATGATACAAAAATACCGTCATCATGGTTTCAGACTGCTCAAGCAAAAATGCAGGAATTTGAGAATAGATTAGAGGAAATAAAGAGACAAAGAGACTATGCAAGTTCAGCAAGAGCACACTGGGGGGACATTCCGATTCGTTATCACCGTTTATA
>CBJMBI010000354.1:0-4623 GCA_966427955.1 uncultured Ktedonobacterales bacterium | reverse complement strand
AGCCCTCTCAATCGAATACTGTGCCAGCTCAACAAAAATCGCCTCCAATGTCCAGGGTTCTCACACAGCCAGTGATACTCACATCACCACAGACAGAGATGGACACGCCAATTGCGCAACCTCTCCCTCCAATAGTTGCCGCAAGAGCAAAGCAGCCTCATACCCAAGCCAAACTTCATACTTCGACGGGCAGGCCTCCTGCATCAGACCAGTCTCCTTCGGCACGCTCACTTCCTCCACATAAAGATCAAGTTATTGCAAAAATGGCAAAAGCGATATTAATAAATACAGTAGCATTTATAGCAATAGCATTATCAGGAGCTTCAATTGGAGGCATTATTGGAGGTACTATTGGAGGTATTATTGGTATCGTGTCTGCTACATTGACAGTCATAGGAGCAATTACAGGAGCAGCCTTCTTCTGGTTCAAGGTAGTCATAGAAGCCGCAAAAGACTAGTCTATTACTAAATAGAATTAGCTATATCAATAAAAAGAAAAAATGCAAATAATACAACATTCTAAACCAACCGACAATTGCAGACATGAGATATAACAAGTACAGTTTTTGCCTTCTAATCGCAATTTATTGCAATAAAAGGCAGGGACCCGATTTATCGCGTCTACAGGTCACCTCTTACCACGCATAGGTTCTTTGATCCCCTATACAGCAGGAGTCGCATTAAAATCTCGTTTAACCGGACGCGTAAAGTTACCAATCTCAACCTCAGGCACCTCTTGCTTGAGGATCTCAATCATCTTGCGCATTCCTAACGCCTTGCCCATCGAATCTAGATCTGGCATGCGCGGTAGGAGTACTTCAGGATCAATATTAAGGTTACGCAACTGGATTAGCCGCAGTCCCGTCTCTCTGACAAAGGAGAGCAAGGCCTCGACTTCACGCTCCCGATCAATTAGACCAGGGAAGCAGAGCAGGTTGATTGAACTGTAGAGCCCAGCATCAGACGCTCGCTTGAGGGACTCTTTGACATGCTCGAAGGTATAACCAAGTGGACGATAGTAGGCAGTATATGTCTCGACATGCCCAGAAATAGTGCTGACACGAATGGTGTCCAAACCCGCGTCATAGAGATGCTGGAGCCAACGAGGATTGCTCCCATTAGTATTGATGTTGATTACACCTTTATCCGTCTTTGCTCGCAATACTTTGATTGCTTGCTCAATGCGACGCCATTGTAAAAGCGGTTCGCCTTCACAGCCTTGCCCAAAACTGACAATAGCCTCTTCAGCTTGCTCCAGGTGAGGTAGCGCAACTTCAACGATTTCATCAACAGTGGGAATAAAGGTCAGACGATCCTGAGGCGAGATCAGTTCTTCCTCTTCTTGCTTAGAAATACAGCCAATGCAACGCGAGTTACAACCAGGCGAGACAGCAATGGCCATTTCCCAACGACCAAAGAAGAGATTGCTCGCTGTAGGACAGGAGTAGTCTAGCGCACAGTGTGCATGCTGCTTTATAATACGATTATGAGGAAACTTTGACTGCTTCTCATTCACTAGGTGCTCTAGTTTTTGACGATTGAAAGCTCGCGGGTGCCATTTGTGCGGATCATCCGTTTTCACTGCGGCAACATAGAGACGCCCATTGATATCAGCAACTGCACTATAGCCGAAAAAAGGTAATGAATCTGTGTTGGGTAGTTTTTCATATGCAGGCAGTTGAGTACGGGTATAACCAATCGGTAAAAGAGCTGCTACGGCCCATCCACGCGATTTAGCAAGCACTTGCCGCTCACCAGAGCGTTTAAGCCCAACAGCCAGTCGATTCGGCATCATTGAGAGCGTTGCCCCATCAGGCAGCGGGATCAGATCGGCTTTCTGCAAAGGAATTTCTCCAAATGCAAGTGCTTGCAAACTAGACTCCTCATAAATTTCTCCTTGAGGAGTGCTATACAGTAGATGTACTACAGAACTATTTTCAGGCTGCCGTCTGTAGCCCATAATTCGCTTCCTTCCTGGCTCTCAGATATGTGGTGGAATAGCTATTGCTTTCTTTCAATGGATAGGAGGAGGTGTTGCTGGGATGCGAGGATTGGTGGGCCGATCCTCAATAGCATCATTGTCAAAGATACGTGTAAAAGCCCCTGTACTACCTTTGTGTACCTGCGAAGATACACGTTGCTCCAGTTCATACGAATTCTCGTAGACAAAGCTTAACAGGATATGCTCTCCTCGTACGCTCTGGCACATGTGACGAATGCGCGGGCGTTCCTCTTCCATCCAGGCATTGACCATAGCCTCCAAACTAGAGATAGCCTCCCCGCACTCAGCACTGTCAAAAGCTTTAAACCTGTACACTGTAACACCCCACAAAGACCAAGGACTAAGAAAGAGGATGCAACCAGTTGTCTCTCCCCGCATGCTTTTCCATGGGAGAGAGTATACACGAGTAAAACGAGTCAGTCAATCCAGTTATACACAGGCACTTTCCTCTAGCAGGCTGAGCAGATTGGAAATTCGATGAACCAATTGGTCTGGCTGGATCTGCATTCCTTAACTGGATATGCAAAACCAAATATAAGCAGCTAGATAGCTACAAATGCTCTGTCTTGCTAAGCACAGCACTCTTGATGGTATTTATACTGCAAGGAGTTCTTCTACCATTTGTAACAGACTATCTAGGTCAAAGGGCTTCGGGAGGCATTTAAGATACTGCTTAGCAATGTTTCCTTGGGGAAAAGCGGCACTCATAAGCAGTATTGGCGTCTGCTCGTATCTTTCCATTGCCCGGACTCGTTCGGTGAATTCAAGACCATTCATTCCAGGGAGACAATAATCTAGTACAAATAACTGAGGATTCACTGTTTGAAGCGTCCTGATAGCGGCCTCAGCACTCGAGACAAGAAGGATTTGGCAAGTAGTTTCGTCTTGAAGTATCTCCCTAAGGAGATTTCCAAGTGCAGCATTATCTTCGACTATAAGAATAGTCTTGACCATACAACTATTACCATTCTGTGGTTCTACATCCCATATCGTGTCCATCTGATTTGTAGTAAGTTGCCCTTCTAAAAGCATATTAGCCATAAAACCTATTTCCCCCTTCAACTGTCAACAAATATTTACGCCTACTACCCTTTTTAAGGACATTATGAGTGTTTTATACTGATAGAAGATATCCTTCATTTTAGGACAAATCTGGACCACCTATCTTCAAGTTCTTTGCATCACTCTGAGTATAGACGTACACATAGGAGATGTCATGCAACTCCAGAGGGATTCCCACTACAGCCAGATCTCTACCACTTTTGTGGAATGAGCTTGCTCAGTCACATCCCCCTCTTTACATAATAACCAGCAACTATATAGAAGATGTAGAAAATAGAGAGAGGAGGGCAGCTGACTATAACAACTAGTGATAAAGCAGTTAACAAGAATAAACCAAAAAGATTATGCTAGACATTACAGATACTAACTCCCAGGTGCTGCAACTCCGTGAAGAAATGTGGGTAGCTCTTGGCAATGTGCTCAACTCCAGTAAGTGTCAGGCCAAGTCGACTGCGCAGACCAACGATTGCCAGGGCCATCAGCAAGCGATGATCACCATGGCCATCAACAACGACACCACCCTCCACCCCCTGCGGACATCCCTGTACGATGATCGCATCCCGCTGTGGAGTAACCATGCAACCAGCACGCTGCAATTCTGCACACAGATCATTAATGCGATCTGACTCTTTGTAGTGCAAGCTCTCAATATTAAAGAAACGGCTTTCCCCCTCAGCAAAACAGGCCGCTGCTACTAAGACTGGAATACAGTCAATGATGCAATCGCCATCTATTTCAATACCTCGTAAGCAGCGCCCCCCTCGTACAATAAGTGTATCACCATCTCTACGCAGGTCAGCTCCCATAGAGCGAAAAGCATCGAGCAGAACTTCGCCAACTATATCTCCCGGTTGAAGACGTGCTAGACGTAGCTCACTGAGAGGATTGGCAGTTGCGATACAGGCTGCAAGGAGAGTTGCCGCTGAGGGATAATCACCCGGTACCACATACTCCCGAGCTTGGTAGGACTGCCCAGCTGCGATGACAAAATGACGCAACGTGTCATCATGTTCAACTACAATACCAGCCTCTTGTAGTACCTCCAGTGTAGCCAGAACCAAAGGTTGGGATTTCAATTCATCTACAACTGTGATCTCTAGCATCTCACCAAGTAACGGAGCCAGAAAAAGTAGCGCACTTAAATACTGTGAGCTGCGTGCACCAGAAATCCTCACATGTCCACCATGAAGATTGCCTCCATGAATCGTAATTGGCAAATATCCTTCTGCTCCTTGCCCTTCACATTTTGCGCCAAGAAAGGTAAGAGCCTCTAGTAACTCACGATTAGGACGTTTACCTAGCGACTGCGGATAATCAGTCACAAATGTTACTTCAGGCAAAAGCGCTCCCAGGCCAAGGAGCAAACGCAATACAGCCCCAGCATTCCCAACATTAATGGCTACAGGTCCGCTGCTCTGAGGTCGCCTAACTCCTTGTATACAAAGTACACGCTGTTGTTCATCTGCCCAGGAGATTTTCGCTCCAAGAGCCAGACAACCACGCAATAGGGCCTCTGTATCATCACTGCGTGCTGGCAAGACAATGCGGCTTTCACCCTC
>CBJMBI010000353.1:0-4647 GCA_966427955.1 uncultured Ktedonobacterales bacterium | reverse complement strand
GAGTAGACGGCGAAGGAGTTCAGATTTGGGATTGGAACAGGAAAGAGCTTTAGAGGATTCCATCCGTCTCGGATGCTGGTTATACCAAGTAGAGAACGGATACTTTATATCGGTCTGATCCTTGACGGCATCGATAAAGGCTTTACTAAATCTGAGCTTTCCGCAGTAAGATTGGTACTTCTCTACCAACTTCGTAATGTCTTCTATCTCCTTAGAACTTGCTACATCTTGGGAGTCTTTCGGAGCTAGCTGCTTGCTCTCGCTCTGCTCTAATTGATGTGATGGAGACTCCATCGCGGATTGAGAAGTCTTCTCGTCAGATGTTCCCTGAGCAACTTTTGGACCTTCGAAGAAAAAGGGAGGATTGGCAAGTTTTTGGTTAAGTTCTTGGATATGTTTCTGATCAACAATGAAAGGAGCATTGCGGTATTCTGTTAGACGTTCGCTGCCAATAGGACAAACCGGGAGAGAAGCATTTCCGTCGTATGCTGGATTGTTATTCCACAGATCAAGAGCAGAGCTAGTAGGTCTAGGCACTTCGACACCTCCTATTCTCTGAGCCGAAGCCGCCATTGCCAAGAGAATAAAACCCTTCACCTGTTCAGTTGTGAGTCCATCGGGAAGAAAACTCTTTAGCCGTTCTATTGTAGATGCATCGGGAATAGCATACTTCAGCAATTTTGTCAGAGATCCATCGGTAATCGTATCCTTGGCATACTTCAGCAATTTTGTCAGAGATCCATCGAGAACAGCATCTTTCGTCTGTTGTATCGTAGATCCATAGGTAATGTCATTCTCTACTGCTTTTGTTGCAAATCCAGGGCCAATCTTCTCTCTTAGAGTATCATCATAATTTTTATTGCCTTCTGACTTTGCTGCTTGCTTTTTGTCTTTACGTGAACTCTTTTCTACATTTTTTGATAAGTATTTGTCTAGCATAATACTCCCTATGCTTAATTTTAAAGAACATTGAAACGAAACGAATGCAATTTTATGCTCAACTACGGCCCTCCATCTAAGAATGTATCATTCCTGCCTGTTTGTCAAGGAATACGATGTTGATCCGGGTTTTCCCATTTTCAAGATTGCCTCGGCACAACATATTTTGCTATTATCAAAGAGGTGGATAATACTCAGTAACCTTGGAAGGAATCACTATGCCATATTTTCCTCAACTTCTCACGCTTATTGGAGTATGGATCATTGCAGTCATCACTCCCGGGCCGGACTTTGCTGCAATCATGCATTACTCTGTTGCAAGCTCACGGCGCGATGGGATGCTCGTAGCGCTTGGGGTTACGACGGGTACTGCTATCTGGGTGACGGTCAGTATGACTGGATTGGGGATATTGTTAATCCAGTTGAGTTGGATGGTTGAAGTTATCAGGATAGCAGGGGCATTATATCTTATCTATCTTGGTGTCAAAACCATTCTTAATGCTCACCACCCAATGCGGTCGTCACTTGCTGGAAATCTGTCATCTCGCCGTATTTCTTCTTGGCGGGCTGGATTTCTCACAAACATGAGTAATCCGAAAGCAGTTGTATTCTTCGGGAGTATTTTTGCTCTTCTCTTACCACCTCATGCATCGTTTTGGCTTCAGATGACAATCGCTGCGACTATGGTAATGATTGCTGGGAGCTGGTTTTGCATTGTCGCATGCCTATTTTCGCTTGGGCCAATTGCAGCTGTATATCGTCGAGCAAAGAAGTGGCTCGATTATCTGACTGGAGGATTGTTCGTAGCGCTTGGTGTACGTCTTGCTCTCTCAAAGTAATAAGCCTGTGGACTCGACACAGTCTCCTGGAGGCTTTTGTGCATCATTGGGAGAGCAAACCAGACATTTCCTAGCCCAAAGAGTGTACCAGTAATGACGCGTAGTTCCCAGGTACTCTCGCGCCATCCGACCATCTGTGTGACACCATCCACTGCAATTGGTAAGAGCATCAAGACCCATACCCACCAGGGAATACCGGGTATGCGCTTTTTAGTCAGCACAAAAATCAGACTACCTAGGAACATTGATGCATAAATAGAGAGATTGCGTGCGCATAAACCAAGCTGGTGCCCAAGTAGATAAAAAGAATGTGCAGGAATTTGTGCACAGACATAGTGTAATGAAAAGAAGAGCGGTTTGGCAACGCTATCTAGACCAAAATAGGAGAGAAATGGAATCGCAAGAGCAGCAAACACCAAAGATCCCAGCATAATTGTGATGATATGCGCCCAGTATTCTACTAGAAAGTTATTTACAACATCGCCCAGCTTGTGCAGAGTGGTCTTGGGCTTTGCAGGCACAGATGTAGATTGCATATAGTTCTGTGAAGCCATCGCTTTCTCCTTCTCCGTTGTCTATAGCTGGAAAGCACGGACCAGATCACTATATTCTATACGTCCCTCAACCACGTGAGTTGTATTGACAATGATCACTGGGATACGGTAGCGGTATTGCTCAAAAAGAGCGAGATCGTTGCGAATGTCTATCTCCGTGAGTTCATAGTCCACCTCAGCAGCGATCTCATCTAGCATTTCACGGGCCTGCTCACAGAGGTGACAGCCTGCCTTGGTATAGAAAGTTACTTGTGGTAACGATGGGGATGGTATTTCGCTCACAGATCTCGCTCCAATTCATTCTGTCTCTATTGCATCTCGTGTTCACGCATCCTGGACCGCTCGCGCTGTGTCAGATAGCGTTTACGCAAACGAATATTTTTGGGAGTCACCTCTACCAGCTCATCATTATTAATAAAGTCAAGTGATTGCTCCAGACTCATCAGAATAGGTGGAGTCAAACGAACGGCAATGTCGGACGTAGATGAACGAATATTCGTTTTTTGCTTCTCTTTACACACGTTCACGGGCAAATCTGCCGGACGTGCATTCAGTCCCACAATCATCCCTTCGTAGACGGGAGTGCCGGGCTCAATGAAGGTATCACCACGCTGCTGGGCATTGCTAAGTCCATAGGTCACGGCAACCCCTTGCTCAGAAGCGATCAAAGCTCCCATGCGGGCAGTATTGATCTTACCCTGCCAGGGTTCAAAGCCAAGAAGGAGACTACTCATAGCCCCATTCCCCTGAGTCAACGTCAAGAAGGCATTGCGGAAACCAATCAACCCACGGGTAGGAATGTTGTATTCCAAACGAACATTGCCATTGCCGTCATTGGTCATATTAGTAAGCTGGGCCTTTCGTATAGCCAGGACCTCAGTCAGGACACCGATATAGCTATCTTTAGTATCGATGACCAGATGCTCAATGGGTTCAAGCAGTTGACCATTTTCACCCTGGCGAGTAATCACTTCTGGGCGTGATACTTGCAGCTCGAAGCCTTCACGACGGAGTGTCTCAATCAGTACCGAAAGGTGAAGCTCGCCGCGTCCAGAGACAATAAACTCATCGGGTGTATTACCATCCTCGACACGCAGACTAACATTCGTCTCAAGTTCGCGGTAGAGGCGTGCACGCAATTGGCGAGAGGTCGTAAATTTTCCCTCACGTCCAGCAAATGGGCTCGTATTGACCCCAAAAGTCATTTTCAGAGTTGGCTCAGAGATTGCAATAGAGGGAAGTGCCTCAGGGTGATCAATATCAGCAATTGTCTCACCGATATTGGCATCGGCAATACCAGTCAATGCCACAATATCGCCAGCCAATGCCTCAGGAACCTCAAAACGTTGCAGTCCTCTATATGTCAGGACGAGACTGATTTTCTGGCGTGAAACTTCTCCATCACGTGTGATGCGTGCTACGGTTGTATTTGGAGTGATGCGACCACGCACAATACGCCCAATAGCATACTTTCCCTTGTAATCGTCATAGTCCAGTGCTGCAACAAGCATTTGCAGGGGTGCCTGTGTGTCAACTTTGGGCGCTGGCACCGTCTTGAGAATAGTCTCAAACAGAGGTTCAAGGTCTTTGCGCTCATCCTCTGGATGATACATAGCTACACCATCGCGTCCGATAGCATAGAGAACTGGAAAATCAAGATGTTCATCGCTAGTTGCCAGCTCAAGGAACAGATCCTGTGTCTCCTCAAGGACCTGATCGATGCGTGCATCGCGACGATCAATTTTGTTAATGACCACAATTGGCTGAAGATTGAGTTGCAATGCCTTCTGGAGTACAAAACGCGTCTGGGGCATAGGACCCTCCGCGGCATCAACTAACAGAATGCAGCCATCTGCCATATTCAGGACACGTTCGACCTCGCCACCAAAATCAGCATGCCCGGGAGTATCAATAATATTAATTTTGGTGCCACGGTAATCAATAGCAGTATTTTTTGCCAGGATGGTGATACCGCGTTCACGCTCCTGATCATTTGAGTCCATGATGAGTTCGCCAACTTGCTGATTCTCGCGGAAAATGTGACTTTGTTTGAGTAATCCATCAACGAGAGTGGTTTTGCCATGATCAACGTGAGCGATAATAGCAACATTACGAAGCTCTTGCCGTACAACCATCTCTGAAATCACTTCTAAAGTTGTATGAGTTTGCATAGGTAACTGTGTAATTCCTCCATGTGATAGCAGACGTGACACCAAAACTCTTTAGAAGTGCTCTGACTTTCCGAATTTTTTATGCCCTGTATTCTTCTGCTGATTATTAAAAACGTATCTTGGATCTTCAATTGCTGCATCTGC
>CBJMBI010000352.1:0-4690 GCA_966427955.1 uncultured Ktedonobacterales bacterium | reverse complement strand
GCCAATAAAGTTCCTGGCATTCGAGCGGCACTCTGTCATGACGCCCAGACTGCCAGTGGGGCCCGCACATGGAATCATGCCAACGTGCTTGCACTGAGCTTGCGTACAACCACAGAGGCTATTGCTAAAGAGATCCTGGATGCTTGGTTCTCCACTCCTTACTCAACCGATGATTGGAATCGCCTACAGATTGCACGCATTCAACAATTGGAAGAGCTAGCTAAAGGGCAATCTTGATCCTTTTGCCCCTAGCTTTCTATGGCTCCGCTGGGGATATAATAGGGTAGACATTAAGATGGACCATTCTATCTCAGGAGTCACTTTCCATGCAACAACAGCAACAACAACAACCCGCCAGCTACGACCTGCTGGCGGTCTTCCCGGATGAGACAAAGGCCGACACGGCGGCGGCCAAACTCCATAAAGAGGGTTTTGGTGATGAGGAAGTTTTCCAGCTCCCTGGAAGCATTGGTAGCGGACAGTATCGAGAGCATGGACCCAATCGTGCACGTAGTGAGATGTTTCTGCAAACCCAGCGCACAGGACTAGGTCCTGTCGCAGTCACATTGCTCGTGCTTATCTTAGGTGTGCTCGGAGCCGGTCTCACTTTTCTTGCTACCTTCGCATTGCCACCGATACATACCGTGACGGTCTTCTTAATTGGTGCGGCAATCGGTATCGTATTAGGTATTGTTATCGGATTGTTCAAACGTGCCCGTGTACGAGGGAATATTGGGCAGCGTCTGCAGAATCAGGCTCCCATCTCACCGAGTCAGAATGCACGTACAGTAGTTGCTCTACGCTTTGTTGATCCAGACAATATCAGCCGTAAATCACGTGCTCGTGCCATTTTGCTGAACAATCAGGGAAAGATCGATCGCAGCGTCGGCCGTCAGGAATGAACTGAATTTATTAGAAGCGCCTTGACACCTCATTTGAGATGGGAATATACTGCACAGCACAGGAGTTTTCAGGAAGGCCACATATTAAACCCGCATAAGGCCTACAAATGCCAATGAGCATGACACGGCTCACCATACATCCATAGGGGATGGAGGCGTCTCGTGCGTTCCTCGTTTCTGATGGCTGCTATATGGGTAGTAGCCACACAAGGTCTAGGCTATCAATGAAGCAGAGGAGTGCATAAAGGCGCCTTGCCGATTTTATCCGTTGGCAGAATGTCATATTAGTCCCTAGCGGTCCCACAAGTAGATCTCTAGTATCGTTGAAAGGCCAGTAGGATATGTCTGAAATAGACCAAGAACAGATTAGATCAGCCAATCTTCTAGGAAGTGAAGAGACAGAACCTGGACATTTGCATATTGCAGAAAAGGCTAGCGTAACAGTTCCCGATTCTTCCGTTGCAACTGTTGAGTCAGTGCAAGCTCGACCAGGCACATCGTGCCCTTCTCAGGTTCAGGAACGTATAGGGACCATTGAACATCTCGCGGCACGCCGTCCTGTGCCTGCAATTGATGGCAATACCCCAGAAATCAAGCAACAATTAGCTATACTCCGTGCAGAATGGACTCGATTAGTTACTGGACTGCGCTGGGAGGGACAATCGGTAGAAGAGACAGCGAACCGTATGATCCCTCTGCTTAATGTAGGCCCTGTAGAGCAATGGAAAAAGGTGTTGATTCCTTTCCTGTATGAGATTGATCGCGGTGGTGCCCTAATTCCTGCTTGGTTAGATATCATTGAGCGGGGGGATACTCCCGATCTTCCGCTAGATGCCAATCCCGCTGAGACAGTAGAAGGACGAGCCAGACGGTTTGCGATACTGATGCTTGGCAATTACAAAATGATGGGTATTGCTAGTCTGGGTCAGACTCCTAAGTATGGCAAGCAAGGAAGCACTAGCAGCAAGAAAGATATAGCAGAAATTCTAGGCGATCTGGCTAGCGATCCCAATACATCTTTATATGCTACTGAGTCATTGGTTAAGCATGCCACTGTTCCGGCCATACAAGCGCTGATCAGCGCTCTCAAATATGCTAAGGGTTGGGCCAAAGTTGATGTAGTTAGTGCTTGCTTAGAATTGAAACAAGAGCAATTTTATGACCTGTTGATAGCAAGTGGACTGGATGATGCTCCCGGCTTAGAAAGTTATCTTGCTATTCCAATTTACCGTGAAGTCCCGCTGGAAAACTACCTGTCAGGTGAAGGCAAAGCAAGTTCGCGCTTCCTGGAGCAGTCTGCCCTAATTTTTAGTCAGGTTTTACAGGATAGCATAAACCCACTATCAACATCTTCTGAAGTAAGTACCGTTCCGGTTGTTTTTGAGCGTCACCTTCCTACCTTGGCGCAAGTATTGTTTGCTGGGGCACGTCGTCATGCGCTATGGCAAAATACCGTAGCCATTCATCATCTTGGTCTTTTGCTTGGTCGATACTGGAGTGAAGTCTCGCAGGGGAAAATCAAAGATAAGCGCATCGTTGATCAAATCTATCAGTGTGCGCCTCTGATGAATGAAATTGAGCCCTGGATGCAAGGGACAGGACGCGATACTCTGCTCAAGACGTTGGCCAATTCAGAAGAAGAGAAGCTGGCACCGATGATCAAAGTATTGGGAGAATTACGCGATCCGCGTGCTGCATCATTATTGATCAATCGTCTCGATGCCACGACTACGCTTCGGGACCGTTCCCATGCATTCACAATAGGTGCCATATGCGAAACTCTGGCACAATTGGGCGAACCACGGGCTCTCTCCTCTTTGCAAAATCTAGTCGACCGTGTGATCAATATTCCATCGCGCATGCATGAACCCAAGCTTAAGGATAATCTTCCACCTGGAGATCTTGATATTCCTGGTAGCATCGTCTACGCCGCTGTCATACATGCCTACGGTCTATTGGGAAATCGTACTGTGATGGAAAAGATCTTGTTGGCTACGCGTGACTTGGATCCCTATGTGCGTAGTCAGGCTCTTGATGCAGTCAAGCGTCTTGATCCACATGGTGAGGATCAACACTCTCGCATGGCAGTTCGGGAGGCTTTACATGATCCACGTGAGTCGATTGTGCGTAGTGCCTGCCAGCTTGTAGTGCAATACCGAGATAGTGAAGCCGTTTCGGCACTGCGGCAGCTCATTCAGACTCGTCCTGAACTTGCATATCTTGCGCAAGATGCTCTTCGTCAGCTCGCACAATAGCATCCTTGTACGGATAGTGTTAGTACATTGGTTGTAGATCATTTCAAGCTTTTTTCCGAGGGATTATACTGTTTGTAGCAGGGCAGAAAGCATAACCTTTCTGCCTTTGAAATCCGCTCGTTTTTTTATATGTCGTGAGGGATTCTCGATGAACATGTTGGTGGGGAAGACTCTCGGTGGATATCGTCTTCAACGGTTAATCGAGAGTGGTGGTATGGGTGACATCTATCTAGCTCAACATGCACGTATTGGGCGTAAAGTTGCTATTAAAGTGGTGTGTGGGGATCTACGCTCAGTTCCAAATACTCCAGAAGGAAAACAAGCAGCATTGCGCTTTGAGCGTGAAGCACGTGCTGTTGCTGAATTGG
This sequence comes from uncultured Ktedonobacterales bacterium, assembly GCA_966427955.1. GTDB lineage: Bacteria > Chloroflexota > Ktedonobacteria > Ktedonobacterales > Ktedonobacteraceae > DASYAN01. Next base: position 1,165 of record CBJMBI010000352.1, on the reverse strand, counting down.
AGCATGAGCATATTCTACCACTCTACCATTTTGGTGAAGAAGTGATTGAAGATGGGACTCTGCCGATCACATATTTAGTTATGCCCTATTTGGCGGAGGGATCGCTGTGGAACTGGCTGCAGCGACGTACACAACAATTTGGATTTGGTTGGCCTATTTCTGCGGAAGAAGCTGGTTATTATCTGTTACAGGCTGCCTCCGCGCTCCAACATGCACATGATCATGGCGTTATTCATCGTGATATTAAACCAACGAATTTCTTAATTCGCGTTGAACGGGGGACTCCCAAAAACGCGCGAGCCTATCTTGCGGATATCTTTCCTCAAGGGCGTCCTCACCTGTTGCTAGCGGATTTTGGTTTGGCAGCTTTCTATCGCAGTGGGCGTTCGTTGCATCGTTCGGTTGGTACACCCCTTTATATGGCACCGGAGCAATTTGACGATCCTTCACTGGCAACCTCAGTGCATGTGGGGCCATCAGCCGATCAGTATGCTCTTGCTGTTATGATATACCAATTGGTGACGGGGCGAGCTGTTTTTGAAGGGACAGCTGCTCAGCTCTTACACCATCATCACCATACGCCTCCAGAGCATCCCAGCACCCATAATCCATCTCTACCACGGGAGTTAGATGAAGTATTTTTGCGTGCATTAGCCAAAAAGCCAGAACAGCGTTATCCCTCGATTATTGCATTTGCTCAAGCATATGATGCGGCTTTGCAGTTGGCTCTCCAGGCACGACGGACCCAAGAGGAGATACAGCGGTCGTATCGCTGTAATACTACGGTTGAGAGTGATGAAATAACCAAGGAAAAAACGGCAAAAGCATTTACTATCAACAAGCAACGTGATTTGGCAACATTCCCTTTGCCTGCTATGCATAACGCTATGGTCAAGAAGCCCAAACAGGTTGTTGCATATTCTACAGTTAGTTCACAAGTTGTAATGCTGGACCAACCTGTCGGACCCAGACGGCAGTCTGCATCACCGACAAAGGGAAGAGCAGTAGCAGATCAATCGGTGGTGCTTTCAGGGATACCAACACTGCCTAGTCTGCGGAGGGTTTTGCCGACGCGTATACTGCAAATCCCTTTGATGCTGGCTGTTGTTCTGATTGGTTTTATCTTTCTCTTATTTCTAGCTATTGGACTGATTACAACCATGTT
>CBJMBI010000351.1:0-4704 GCA_966427955.1 uncultured Ktedonobacterales bacterium | reverse complement strand
TTTGATTTGATCACGACCTATAACCTGAATACGAATAGCATAGCTTTGTGTAGGTCGGATACGCATTGGTGTCTCAATGAGCGCTGCCGCCATTGTAGTATGTTTTTGCTCACCAAGGATAAAGCGTTGTACACGTTGAAGAAAAGATGCATCTTGATTGGCATCTTCCTCTGAAAGTTGCATTTGTCGTGACAACAACATTCGTGAACTAATAAATAGATCTTTTATGCGTGCAAGTACTTTTCTTTGTCTTCTCTCAGGTAAAAGTGCAGGTAGCATCTCTGAACGCGATGCGGGTTGAGGGACAAGTGCTCGAGAAGTAGATACTATTTGTTCTTTATGAGTTGGATCTGACTGATGCTCCTCTTCTTGTTGGGTGACCTCCTCTCCTTCCACCCGCTCAGCAATCATATTTTCTCCAGCTTGCACCAACTCGTGCAACGAAGATACCTCTTCACTAACTTGCTCTTCTTTGATAAGCACATCTTCTTCCACATCGGCTTGCTCTTGCCCACTAACCTTCTCCTCCACCGAATCCCCCCCTACGATTACTTCTTCTTCATTCTCCTCCGCTTGCTCTTGCCCAGTAATGTCCTCCTCCACTAAATCCCGCCTCACCCCCTCTTCTTGTTCTATAATTATATCATCTATCAAATCCTTTTCATCGAGTACCTTTTTCCCCTCTTCTACCTGCTTATGAACAGTAATGTCCTCTTTCACTAATTCTAACTGCACAGCCACCTCTTCATCCAAGTTTTGTGATTGGTCAACATCTATACTTGCTCCCTGATGCACCATTTCCTTAGTAGACAGCTCAGACTCTACCATCTCTGCAAAAATCTGTTCTTCGGTTACGCCTTCACTGGGGGACGTTATCAATACATCTTCAGATGAATTTGCCGTCCTTATTTCTAGCAAGGGAACCACATTCGCCTCTTCTACTGGAGTCTCGACTACTGGTGCTAAGAGAGCGGCTGCTTGTCCAACTTCATCCTCTGTTCTAGGCCTACTAGCCACCTCCGACATATCCTCACTTATCGCTTGATCTTTACTATTAAATGGATTTTTACTTTTATTTATATTTTCTCCTTCATTTTTAGAAACTTCACTTCTTAAACCATCAATTATAAGATCTGTATAGTCTTCTAGAACTTGTACTTCATCCATAGTTGCTTCTCCAGTTGGTTTTTCTTGAGAACTCAATGGGCCAGTGTTTATCCTGGACCAGTAGCTTCGTGCTCGCTGTTCCGGAATAGCTTCCATCTGGATTGTCTCATCATTAGATTCTTGGACAGGTAGTGCAGCTTCTTTGCTTCCCTTAATTTCATTATTATCCCTGTCGGAAGAGACACTTGTCTCTTCTACAAGTTTAGGAGTGGACTTCGGAGGGAGCGGAAAAGTGATTCGTAGATGGCGAGCGGTTTGCATCTTCTTTTCCAGATCAAGTAATGCCTCTCCTAGTTCATAGGCATGCTGGAAACGCTTGTCGGGTTCCAAGGCAAGAGCCTGCATGACAATTGCATCAAGGGTAGAATTTATACGTGAATTGTATGCTCGTGGAGAACGCATTCGATGGCGCTTTGAGTTGGACGCTCTCATAGGATCAGGTGCGATACCAGTGAGCAGGAGATAAAGAAGAGCACCCAAGCTGTAGACATCAGCGGCTTTATCTTCCTGCCCATATAATGCCTCAGGAGCCCGGAAGCTGGATGGATACACTGGATGCGATACTTGGGCAAGTGTTTCGCGCATCACAACAGGTAGCCATGATACCACCAGTGCTAGGTTGCTGCTATAATCATAAGAACTCATGATGATAGTATCGGGGTCCAACTCACCAATAATAATCTGATACTCATGCAAACGCTCTACTGTTTGAGCTAATTCCGCAATCCAAGAGATTGCAATGCGTTCATGAGGGAGGCCAATGCCACTTTGCAAAAGATCGTGGAGCGTATAGGGCCGAGAGGAGGGAGAAATATGACTAATGACTGCATCTCCTCCGGACAGAGAAAAAGGCCAGCCGGCAACACTATAAAGGTGATCCTCACAAAAGTGTGAAGCAATCAGTGGCACAACGCCTTTGATCTCCTGGCGTCGTAGCAGATCATATTCTTGTTGCAACTCAGTATAGGCTAGTTTTTTTGCAGCCTCATCCAATCCACTAACATCGATATCACGCAGCATTACCAGACGTTGCAATTGTGTATCCAAAGCAAAAGAAAGCAGAATTGCAGGACGCCGCCGTATCAAAGAGATAAGGCGGTAGCGTGCAGTGATCTCACTCTGACCAGACAAGGGCGCATTGCTGCCATACGCCTCATCCTTGTCAACACGCATTCCACATTGACCGCAAAAAGCTGCGGCAATAGGCAATACTGCATGACAACATTTACACTGCAAAGAATCAAAATGTCGCATCTGTGAGGTGACCCGTGTTACACTCATGCAGCTAATACACCTTTTATATATAAAATAACTTCCCCTATTCGAGATTATATCATATACAAGTGCACATTGCGCTACTTATTGCTACCCAATAGGTAGTATATCCAGCTAAGAGAGAAAAATTATCTGTTCGGCTATTTAGCAAGGGGAAGGCTTGATGATAACTAGCACAAAAAAAACGGTTTCCCCTTGTCATGAGCGAATGGTTTTGCTAGAATCCCACAGGAGACTATATGCCCATTTCAAAGCCGTCCCGTCAGAAGTCCTACTATTTTTCAAACGTCCCAGGGCCTGACATCGTTTCCTTCCCTTATACAAGTAATACAAGTGGTCTCCAAGCGGCTGTTTGATGATACAATGGAATTATTCAGGAGCAGAGAAACCGCCGTTTTCCTTGCTGGAGATTAGTTTGCCCATGCTTTCCTGTTCATCCATTGCCGCAGACGGCATGAGCCAGACACCTGAATAGTTTAGGATACAATTAAAGGTGGGGGGAGAAAATATTCTCCTGCTAGTTTAAGACAACAATTATAATCCAAAAAAATCACCTTGCCCGGAGGTTCGTTTCTGCATGGATTTAGCTAGTTTACTCTTCTGGCTCTTTGCCATTGTCATGGTTGTAGCCGCATTGCTAGTGGTAGGACTACGCAGTATTGTACATAGTGCACTAGCGCTTATCATTGTTTTTGCAATGGCCGCTGGTATCTATGTGCTACTGAACGCAGAATTCATTGGCATTGTACAAGTCCTCATTTATGTAGGTGCGGTAACCATCCTAATTTTGTTTGCATTGATGTTAACCCGTATCGGAGGACAACCGAGAACAAACCCAACTAATCGGCACTGGCCTATTGCTGTTGTTATTTGCGCACTGGTGGGCGCAACTATTGTTTTTGCAGAACTTACTAGCCCTCATGCAATTGCCAATGTGGGGACTGGATCCGGTCAATTGCCTGCTGGAGTAAACAATGTTGTACGCATTGGGCAGTTGCTCTATAGCCCAACAAGTTACAGCTATGTGCTGCCATTTGAAATTGCTTCACTAGTTTTGTTGGTAGCAATTGTTGGTGCAATTGTGATTGGCCGAGAGGATTAAGGTTATGGGGCTTACACTCAATCATTTCTTGGTACTTGGCGCTGTGCTCTTCTGCATTGGCTTGTACGGTGCAATTTCGAAGCGCAACGCCATTGCTGTACTGATGGGCATTGAAATTATGCTCAATGCTGTAAATGTCACAATGATTGGTTTTTCGTTTTTCAATACGGTCACAGTACATCGCCCTGAAGGCTTTGGGAACTATTCTCAGTACCTGACCGGTCAGATCTTTGCTATTTTCATTATCACTGTTGCGGCAGCAGAGGCAGCAGTTGCCTTGGCAATGATTATTGCTATCTACCGCAAGCGGAATACAGTGGATGTTGGCGAGATCGATATGATGAAGTGGTAAATACGATGTTGTATCAATATTCTTGGACTATTCTGTTAGCACCACTCTTAGCTTTCGCGGTCATTATTTTTGTGACGCGAGTTTGGGATATGCTCAGCCGACCTCGTGCGCAGGCTCAGGCACATGGCGATTTTCACGCAGACGCCCATGGGTCCACAGACAAACACCACGAGAGCCATGGCGAACATGATCATCTGGACGATGATGAGGATCCCAAAGTGCCCTCTTTGTCACTGGGGGCAAAGGCCAGCTCCTATGTGGCACTAGTTCTGATGGCATTTGCCTGCATCTATTCCTGGACACTGCTCATCAGTTCAGTGACAAGCCCTGATCCCACATTGGTGAAAACGGGCTATACTGTTTTGCAGTATACCTGGCTGAATATGGGCAATATTAACTACCAGATTGCCTTCCATGTTGATCATCTGGCAATCGCTATGATGGTGGTTGTAACTACTGTCACGCTACTGGTACAGTTCTACTCACAAGGCTACATGCAGAACTCGGCTGGCTATGCACGGTTCTACTCCTATCTCTCATTGTTTGCCTTCTCCATGCTGGTAATTGTCTTTGCCCAGAATTTCCTGGTCATCTTCACTGGATGGGAACTAGTCGGTCTCAGTTCGTACTTATTGATCGGCTTCTGGATTAACAAGAGAGCCAAACCGGAGGAGCAACGTCCATCTCCTGCTAGTGCATCCTTGCAAGCCTTTGTGGTGAACCGCATTGGTGATGTGGGTTTCATCATTGGGATCATGATCCTCTTTGTCAGTACAGGCACATTTGAGTTCAGCAAGTTGCAAACGGC
>CBJMBI010000350.1:0-4714 GCA_966427955.1 uncultured Ktedonobacterales bacterium | reverse complement strand
GCCAAGCACACTCACGCCGCAAGTTTGTACAGAGCAGGATTTTCAGCAGTTTGAAAAATAGAACAATATTTAGGAGACTAAGAGTATGGCAGTTGATACACCCGTTTTAGAATTTCACGATGTAGCTAATCTCTTCCCCATGATGTCACACCAGGAGTTTGAGGAATTAGTTGAGGATATCCGTACCAATGGCCAGCAACAGCCCATCTGGACATACGAAGGCAAGATCATAGATGGGCGCAACCGCTATAAGGCTTGTCTGAAAGCTGGAGTTAAACCACGCTTTCAAGAGTGGAATGGCCAGGGATCGCTAGTGGCATTCGTGGTGAGTTTGAATGTGAAACGCCGTCACCTTGCTAGTAGCCAGTTAGCAGCTATCTCTTTAGACGTTTTAGCTGAACTTGAAAAGGAAGCAAAGGAAAGACAGTCAAAAGCGGGAGGGAACAAATATGATGCAGAACCGCTTACGCAAAAATTTGAGGATGCGGTTCTAACTGAAAAAGGCGAGTCATCACAAATTGCCGCTAAAATGCTCAATACTAACAGACAATATGTTATTGACGCTAAAAAAATAGCTGAGAAGGCCCCTAGTCTACTTCAGCATGTCAAGGATGGAACCTTCACTATCCCTGATGCTAAGGCTATTTCTAATGTCCCCCAAGAACGCCGAGACACTGTCTTACAAAAAGCATTACAAGCAAAGTGGAATGAAGAAATAAGCGGAAGTAGAGCCGTAAAAGCAGCTATATTTGAAGACGAGATAGAGCAAATAAAAGATAAAAGAGAACAAAAAGAGCTAGAGCGTGAAAGAGAAAGAGACATTAACCGTCAAAAGATAGCCAAAGCTCAAACCATTGAAGAAGCTTTACAGACAGCAAAATTTTCTACGATTGTCATAGATCCCCCATGGGATTGGGGTGATGAGGGAGATGTAGACCAGCTAGGACGTGCCAAGCCCACATACGGCACGATGACCATAGACCAGTTGCTAGACCTGCCTGTAGGCAACTACGCGGATGAAAACAGCCATATCTACCTCTGGATAACTAACCGTTCACTACCTAAAGGCTTTCAACTACTCGAAAAGTGGGGATTTCGCTATGTCACCTGTATCACCTGGAAGAAACCATACTTTGGCATGGGTAACTACTTCCGTGGGCAAACCGAGCACTTGCTCTTTGGCATAAAAGGTTCCCTGCTACTGAAGCGCAAGGACGTTGGTACCATCTTTGAAGCACCTCGCGGGCCTAATGGCCATAGCAGTAAACCATTAGAGTCCTACACCCTAATTGAGTCTTGTAGTCCAGGCCCGTATCTCGAATTATTTGCACGTTCCAACCGTCAAGATTGGACATCATGGGGAGCTGAAGTATGACAAATCATTCTTACAACTTTGATAATCAAATGCGGATGAGTGAAGGGATAGGCAGAGAACAAGATACTGAGGGTTTCATTCTTTCACGCTTCCCTAATGCAATTAACGTACAGAGAGCAACCCAATCTGAAGACCGGAACGGGACCGATTATTGGATCACCATGCGGTCAGGGGAAGTGGAGAGCCTAGACCTAAAAGCCAGAAAAAAGGACTTCTCAGCAAGCAACCCCAAGAAGGACGATCTTGCCCTAGAAGTCTGGTCAGTGCTCAACAAGAATGTGGGCTGGACGAGAGACACCAGTAAGAGAACGAACTGGATTATGTGGAAATGGAATGATACTAAGCGGTATATGCTTCTTCCTTTCCCGTGGCTGTGCAGCGTTTTTGAGAGAAAGTGGCAAGAGTGGATTAAACAATATTATGCTCCCATTCAAGACACTGTAGACAACAGAGGAAAGCTTCGTTGGCAGAGTCAGTGTGTGTTTGTGCCTAGGCAAACACTTTGGGATGAAATGCTCTCTACCTACGGGGGAGTCCCCACACGCTCAGTCAATCCCCATGTCCCTCTCTCTGAAGGTATTAAACGAGCTGAACAAAGCGTCTACGGGCCTAAAGGACAACCGAGAAGGATCACCCTCACAGCAAAAGAGATCGAAATCATCGCTGAAATGCCAAGTGAATGGGAGGATAACTACTAATGCAATATATAGAGGGTGTATATATGAAAAACGAGATCATGGGTTTAAATGATACCACACTCAACAATACAAATAGAGTGCAACGTGTTGACGACATGGGTTGTAAATTCCGACATTGGATGGTATACTACCTCAAGAACTTAGAAAAGGAGATACAAAGCGGTGATCTGTATGCCAGAAATGGAAGAATTTTACACGCCAGCAGAAATAGCCAAATTTCTCAAGATCGAAGAGGACTCTGTTACCCGTCTTCTTCGACAGAAAAAAATGCCAGGGTACAAATTGGAAGGTTCCTGGAGAGTCAGCAAAAGCGAATTTCTAGAGTACCTAGCCAGCAAGAGGAATATCCAAGACAAAAAATAAAGCCACCACAACGGATGGCAACAATCGGATTTACAGCAGTTAGGCTACTTCTACGGTTTTGCAGGCCAGGGAGAAGCAGCCCTAGTATGAACCTGCCTACGTTTAGTATAGCCTTGTTGCCTAACCAAAGTCAATGGCTATGTGAGATGTGGGCATACGAAAGAAGGTGTGCTCATGAGTGACGCAGCAATTAGCAAAGATTGCTTACACCACTATGATAACAGACATATCCAAGTCCGTTGGGACTTCTTTGAACTGTGTGCCTATGATAAAAGCCAGTTCAACTGCAGACTGAACGGGAATGGAAAAATCATCAAAGACGAGCCCAATCAGGAGTGCATGGCAAAAATATTGCGCATCCTGGAAACCCTCACTGATACAGAGAAGCTAAAATGGCTTTTAGATGCGCAAAAGCTGAAAGATCAGGGGCTAAAACCTCCCCATGAGCCCAAAGAATACCCAATTCAATTGTCTTACAGTGCTATCGTTTCGCTACTCTACGGTACCTATGGAGAGAGCACGGTTCGTAACAGTGTGGCTGTTCTTATCCAGCGCAATTTTATCAAGCAATATCAGCAAACCAAGAATAGCATTCCTTACTATGTGCTTAGAACAGACATTGTTCAGAAAGCATTGAAGGATCAAGCTGAGAAAGCACTTTCAGGTGTTGAAATCAACAGCCAGTCAGGGGAGAGCTTTCAGGTGTTGAAATCAACAGCCAGACGTCCGAAATCAACAGCCAAGCCTTTGATTTCAAAGGGTGGGTCTAGTGAAATCAACAGCCAGACGTCCGAAATCAACAACAATAATAATAGAGAGAATAATAATAAACAGAGAGAAGGAAAGAACGCCACACCCACCGTTACAGCAGACAAACCGTCTACTCCTTCATCCACTCCTTCATCTTTGTCTTCTGTTTCTTCTGAGAAGCTAGACACTCCAGAACAAGAACGCATAGCTGGCTATCTGGAAGAGCTAGACTTTCCCTTTGATATCACTCCCGAGAACAAATCTCACTTAGAGAAGATTGCCAAGCATGTCAAAAGCTTAGAGAAGATGAGGAGCTTGCTAGCCCACACCAAAAACCAAGAACACCTTAAAGGCAAGGCCATCTATCTTGGCAATCTAGCCAATACAAATAACCTTAATGGCTGGAAACAAAAACAGCAAGATCTAGCACAACCACCAGCCCCTAAAGAAGAGAAATCCGCTCTTGGGGTATCAGGCCTCCCTCTGTGTATGTCCAACCCAAATGAGCCGCGCCTGCCATACAAGTTTACTCCTGGCAAATCACGCAGAAGGGTGGTAGCGCAATGAAAGAGAAAATGTTGCCATGTAAGCTGGAAGACGAGCGCCGTGTGCTTGGGTGCCTCTTAGTCGAACATCACTCGATCTCGTTGGTGGCTGACATCTTACGGGCAGAGCACTTCTATCGAGACGCTCATCAAATCGTCTACTCAGCAATGATTAGCCTGTATGAACGCCAGGAGGACAATGATTACTTCAGCGTTGAGGACTACTTAGAGCGAACAGGGAAGCTTGAGCAGATTGGAGGAAGCCGCTATCTGGGGGACCTATCAAACGAAATAGCGGTCAGCGCTCGCCTAGAGACCTATGTCGAGCGCATTATTGACGCCTCTAAGTTACGCAAAATCATCCATGCTGGCGGCCAAATGGTGGCCATGGCCTATGACGCTGGCGATATCCCTGCCGATACGGTGGTCGAGCAAGCTGAATCACTGGTCTATGGTATTTCTAGCAATGATGCAGTGAAAGAGGTGGTATCAGCAGAAACATGTGTGAATGAGTTCTTTGAGTGGTTCAAGTTGGATGAGCCTGCTAATGGGGCTATCGTGGGCGTGCCTTCTGGATTGTACGACTTGGACAAGAAAACGGGCGGTTGGCAAAAATCAGATCTTGTAATTATTGCAGGCCGACCTGCAATGGGAAAGACCAGTTGGATGATGAGCATAGCTAGGAACGCGGCGGTTGATCATGAATGCGGTATTTTGGCTTTTAGCCTGGAGATGAGCAGAGGACAATTAATGCAACGGCTTATTGCTCTTGAGGCGCGTGTAGATGTGCAGAGGATACGCTTTCAGCAGACAACTGATGAAGAGAAAGAGCGCATCATTAATGCTGGCGGCGTGCTCTGCAAAGCCCCCATCTATATTGATGATACTCCTGGTATCACACTCTCAGCAATGAGAAGTCGTATCCGTCGAACGTTAGCCCAGCACAATATTGACCTGATTATTATTGACTACTTACAGCTCAT